>JAKATR010000002.1 GCA_021818675.1 Thermoplasmata archaeon
AATGGGAATAAAAGTTGAATATGTAGGGTCCATTATTAGTTCCTTCATAAAAGAGGGGTATGCGGTTCTAACATTTTGAGTTGCTATTGAAAATACCCGGTTAGGCATTCCGGTAGTTTTAACTCTGTAGTTTAGCAGAATTATGCGTTCATCACTGTCTTTTGCTATTTCTAATGGTATCTTATTTTTCACCTGTTCTGCATATTGGAGTATAACTGCCACCGCATGTTTGCAGTTATACCCATAGGCAGCTGCAGTGAGATACAAGCTTGTTCTCGACCACATCTACACGAGTTGCATATCTCTGGCCTCCGGTAATCCAAGCTACCAGATCGCCTATTGGCCTTAGGGCAAGACCATAAACCCTCTGTGCTTTTTGGTACCTATATCCTCGCGACCCTATTTCTCCACCATACCAGGTAACAAGGTCTGCCCAGATAACTCTCTAAAGAATTTCACTTCCCTAGGAAACATTGAATCAGAGATAATGAATCAGAATATATTTTCTGGCCATTACTTGCACCAAGTCGTTTCATCATTCATTTTGACTGCATAATGAATTTCTCGCCCCTTTAATTTTTCCAAGGATTTTTGTCGTTTTATAATTAGCTGCCAAGTACCCGTTCCAGCGTTATTATATATCACCTATACTTATTGAAAATGGTTATATATGACTATAATATTAATATATTATGGAGCAGACCACTATACAAATTTCTAAAGAGACTAGGGAGAAACTCAAAAAAGTCGGGAGAAAGGGTCAGACCTATGATGAAATAATAGAAAACCTCCTCGAGATCAGCAAGAAGGCTATTTTCTTCAACGGGCTTGACAGGATAGCTGATACTGAGGAGTTTGTACCACTTGACAGCTTATGAGGTGCTTCTCTCAACCACAGCAGCTAAGGAGTTCAAATCTCTGCAAAAAATAGAGCAGAACAGGATCAGGGAAAAGCTTAATGATCTTGCGAAAGATCCGTACAATAATTCACAAAGACTAGACACAAAGAAACTAACAGGAACAAGCCGTATTTATTATCGGCTAAGGGTGGGAGATTACAGAGTCATATACTTTATGGATGATGATGGAATAAAAGTTGTGAGGATTGCAACAAGATCAGATGCGTATTCGTGGCTGGATTAGATGTTTTAACCCCCTGCCATAAGTATCCGCTTAAAACTTTAACCAGAACTAAATTGATCAATTTTGTGTTCAATTAATATTAGATAGCTTCATTCTTTGGATTTTCTTATTATCATGGTGGGATATTCTAATCATTGTTGCCTCAAATATAAAATAATTCCCACAAACTTAATTGAATTGAACTCTGTATTTATATTAAATGATTGAATAAGCAAGGATAGATGAAAAAGGACGAATTAACATAGGGCAAGAGGCAAGAAGAAGATATGGAAGTACCTTTTTTGTTGTAAAATTGTCAGATGAGATATTGTTAATTCCGAAGCCAAAGGATCCTGTTTCAGAGCTTAGAAAGTGGGGAAAGAAACTTGAAACGGGCAAATTGACGCCGGGAGATATAGAGGTGCTTGCTGAAGAGGAAGCATACAAGCAAATCGAAGAAAGGAACAGGGGAAGATAAAAAATGCCTTACGCAGATACAGATTTCTTCCTGGCAATTGCGAACTCTGATGACAGGTTGAATTCGTGGGCAATTAAAGTGTTGAAAGATTATGAAGGTGAAATATACACATCGGTCCTGACCTTGATGGAACTTTCTCTGGTAAGTGTTAGGAAAGGGATTCCGGTTGAAAGGATGATTGCTAGTGTTCTATCAATTGCAGAGTTGAAAGGTGCGAGCAGGGAAAGCGTCTTAGCTGCTGCACACAACATTGATCAAGAAAAAACTGGAGTTTTCGATTCTTTCCATGCTTCATTGTGTGGTGGTGAAATAATCAGTTCTGATAATATTTACGACAAGATAGGTATTAAGCGAATTGGAACTAATTACCTTCAGGATCGTCCTGAAAAGAACTAAGGGCAATACAATAAAAGAAATTCTAAGTATATTGAATAAAGGATAGGATTCCATGCTGCATCGTATCTTTAATTCCTTTGTAAATATCTTGAATTCTTTCTGTAAAGTATACCGGAGAAATGTGTTTCCTTAAAATTTAAAACAAGACCCACTAGATCCACTTATTTTGATACATACTTTCCCGCAAGAATTTACTTCTCACTGATTAAAGATTCCCCAGCTTATTCTTGAACCAATCAACGGTTCTTCTAATTCCAACATTGTAGCTGGTATGGGAAAAATTGGGAAACTCTTTCAATAGTCGTGTATCGTCAATGACATATGGATCTTCATATTCATACAGAAGTTCAACGAGCCCACGCGCGTTTGAGTTTATTATCCCAACTGCTCTGATTAAGTTTCTGGAAAGTACTTTAATTACTGCCCTGTTTCCAGTCGAATGAAATATTTCCTCTATGAATTTTCTTGCCGTTATTGTCGGCCCTGAGACATGAAATACTTTACCGTATGCCTTTGGATCCCTTACCATCAGTAGTGTTGCTTCCGCTGCATCATCAATATAGGTGAAGTTGTGTTCCACATCAGCATTAACGGGCCAAATCACGGCTTTATTCAGGATAGCATTTCGAAACATAGCCCCATACAGGTCGTTTGTTACGTTAGGGCCATAGAAATCAGCAAATCTAGGTATAATCAAGTTTATCTTCCCTTTGGAATGATAATCCCACAGAATTGCTTCTATCTTGTTCCTTAGTATGCCTTTTTCTGATATCGCATTCAACGGATGAGATTCATCAACAGGCAAGCGTTGGAATTTGCCATAGCCATAAACGTTTCCCGGAAAAACCACCAGAGGTTTCGACCCTTCACAACCCTTTAGAATGTTGAGAATTGAATTCACGTAATGATTCTTCCACTGACTGTATGGGAAATTATGTCCTAAGTATAAAACTGAAGCATCTTTACATACCCTGGAGATTTCGTCCTCTTTCATCACATCTGCCTCTGCTATTTCCACGTTTTCTGGAAGAAGGGCCATCGCTTTTCCTGCGTCTCTTGCGACCCCTTTGACTTTATATCCATTTTCGATGAGCTTTCTGATCACTGAGTAACCATAGGCTCCTGTTGCTCCAAAGACTACGTGAGTTCCTTCTATATCCACTTCTTTTTTAATTGACATGTTAGTTACATTACTGAATGACTGTTCAGTATTAAATCTTTCTCATATGAATTCTTTAATAATCAAGTGTAATTACAATTATGCCAAAGGTAGTTAAAGGATACAGAAAGCAGGCTATGGATGCCATCATGGAATCCGCTTCAAGACTTTTTTTTGAACTGGGATACCAGGAGTGCAGCATGGATGATATCGCCAGAGAAATAGGGGTAACAAAGGGAACGCTTTATCTGTATTTCAAAAACAAAGAGGAGCTCCTGTTCCAGGTATGCAAGAAGAATATGAAACTGCTTGAGGATAGTCTTGACCAAATGGTATCTGAGAATATACTTGAGAGCGCGAAAAGCTTCTTCAAAGCCGAATTGGAATTACCTGAGCACCTACGATATCACTGGATTTTTGCCCTTGGTGAAATCAATAAAAATCCAAGGGTAAAAAAAATATTAATGGACAGTTACGAAAATTATGAGAAGATAATTTCCAGCAGAATTAATGGGCTCAAGCTCAAGGGCTTAATTTCAAATAATGCAGACACCAGAAGACTCTCCCTTACCATGATCGCTCTTCACAATGGTATAATGATGAGTATGATGCAGGGCTTGAGTGAGACTGAAGCTTCGGCCATATTTGAAGCGGGAATCAAAGGCATTCTTGAATATTCTGATTATTGACGAAATTAATTTATTCAAACATAATTTCTGAGATCTAAACACAAATCTGAATTGGTGATCTGTTTCCCTCACAACATTCCTTGTTTTTCCCTTTGAGTATCGACAATGTTAACCTGTGGATCTCTGTTCGTCCAATTGAATAAAGCAAAAATCAATTGTCCCCTACCATCTGGATAACCCCCATGAAAGATCATACAGAACTACTATGGGAGTTTTAGGTGCCTTAATGCCGCTTTCAATTACCCTGTTTACTTTATCCATAGAAAGTTAATTTTCCTTTAATGAACTGACTTCCATGCGTTCAGTTTTAATGACTTCACCGTCACGTTTATGGAAAGCTGCATAAAGAACCGCGTCCAACCTTTCTCAGCCGATTCAAATAATCGCTTTCCATTATTGAGTTTAAATATGTATGTGAATAATCAGAAAATTCATTAAATCCACATTCGAAGCTGATCTTAAAAGTAAAAGTAATTTATAAATGATGGAAAGCAAAATCAATGACCGCAGAGACTAACAGGAGCCTAGCAGGGAAGAAATAGTTTTGCCCATCAGATTTTATAAAGAATTATCCATCAATAGGAATACCACATAACGCGATTAACTATCCAAATAATTCTAGCTCAACAGATCAAGTGACAGGTACCTCTTAATTCGCATTGCCCAATTTTATCTCAATCCAGGAATGGTATTGCAATACAGTATTACCTTTCCTACTTTTAGCAAAAGTATTAATACATAAAAGACGTATGTCAAACAGGGAAATTCTATGACGCAAAAAATAAGTATTTCTCTTGATGAAAATATAGTAAAACTCATTGATATGGAGAGAGGAGATATCCCAAGGAGCAGATATATAGAGAATGTCATTAAATCCACTGGATTAATGCTGGAGGCACTGTGGTTGTTTTCCGACGAATTCGACAGTGTTAGTGGATGGGAAAGGTGGGTATCCGCCCATACATCACAACCATTAGGGAAACCTCTTCATAAACATGATGGCTTCATATCTATAACCGGAAGTTCTATGCATTTCTATAACGGAAATATGGAACTGCTCTACACCGTAAAAAAAGATTCTATACTGGACCTGTCCGTGGGTTATGATGAATTTTTCAAACGATTTAGAGATTCCAGAGGTTTCATTCCACCTATGAAAGTAACCCTTCAAGGCAAAAGCATCTATATGTTTACCAAGACCCTTGAAAGGAAAGGGATAAACAGAGGATCTATCTTTCGGGGTGAAAATGAAGCAATTTCAGCATGGTTCAAGAATCCACTGCAAGAATGACAATCTGCACAGAAAGTGTTTAACCAAGAACATCCGTGATCTGTTTCTTGAGGTCTGTGTTAATTTTCTATTGTTTGGAATTGATTTGTCTTTTAATCGGATCGAATATATCCACATTCAGCAATCGTGAGGAAACGAAATTGATGAAAATGATTTGATCTATTTCCTGTTCCTTAGATCAAATCTGTCAAGATTCATTACTTTAACCCAAGCTGAAATGAAATCCTTTACGAATTTCTCCTTCCCGTCTGAACTAGCATAAATTTCAGCTACTGCGCGAAGTTCTGAGTGTGAGCCGATTATCAAATCTACTCTGCTTGCTGTCCATTTTTGCTTCCCGGTTTTCCTGTCCCGACCAACATATACTGTCTTGTTTTGACCTGGCTCCCAGGCGGTTCCCATATCCAGCAAATTTAAGAAGAAATCATTTGATAATATTCCTGGTTTTTCCGTAAGCACTCCGTCTTTGGAATGTCCATAATTGGCGTCCAGAACTCTCATTCCACCAATGAGAACCACCATCTCGGGCACTGTAAGTGTAAGGAGGTTCGATTTATCAACAAGACCGAATTCCTCTCTTCCCTCATATTCCTTTGAAGAATAATTACGGAATCCATCGCATTTTGGTTCCAAAACAGCAAAAGAAGCTTCGTCTGTCTGTTCTCCTGCCGCATCCAACCTGCCCGGTGTAAATGGAACCTCCACTTTTAATCCTCCATCCATTGCGGCCTTTTCAATACCAGCACATCCACCAAGAACAATCACATCAGCCATGGAAATTTCCTTTCCGTCCTTGGCCTTAAGGTTGAATTTTGTCATAATTGTTTCCAGTCTTTGCAATACCCTTTCCAGTTGTTCCGGTTGATTGCATTTCCATCTTTTTTGAGGCTCTAGCCTTATTCTGGCTCCATTTGCCCCTCCTCTCTTGTCGCTTCCCCTGAACGTGGACGCCGCTGACCATGCAGTATAAACGAGTTCTCTAACAGTCAATCCTGATTGGAGAATTGCTGCCTTGAGAATTGCTATATCTGCCATATCAACAAGCTTATGGTCCAACGCCGGTATTGGATCCTGCCAGATGAGCTGCTCCTTTGGAACTTCCTTTCCCAGATATCGGGTTATTGGTCCCATATCTCTATGCGTCAATTTGAACCATGCTTTTGCAAAGACAAATTCAAATTCTTCGGGGTTGTTAAGAAAACGCCTTGAAATTTTTTCATATATTGGATCATACCTTAGAGATAGATCAGTTACCAGCATAGTGGGAGGTCTTTTTTTATCCTTGTCAAATGGATCTGGAACTGTATTGGAACCACTTCCACCTTTAGCTACAAACTGATAAGCACCTGCCGGACTCTTTTCCAGCTCCCATTCGTATTTGAATAGAGTTTCAAGAAAATTATTGCTCCATCTGGTTGGAGTTGTTGTCCAGATAACCTCTGGACCGCCGCCTATTGCATCTGGCCCTTTTCCTGACTTGAATGTACTCTTCCAGCCCAGGCCCTGATCTTCTATTGGAGAGGCTTCAGGTTCAGGTCCAACATAAGTAGCAGGCCCTGCACCATGCGTTTTTCCGAAGGTGTGCCCACCTGCTATGAGGGCAACTGTTTCTTCATCGTTCATTGCCATTCTTGCAAAGGTCTCGCGAATGTCAATGGCAGCCTTTACCGGATCAGGATTTCCGTTTGGCCCTTCAGGATTAACATAAATTAAGCCCATCTGGACGGCTGCCAGTGGATTTTCCAGGTTTCTCTCCTCAGAAAAACGCTTATCTCCCAGCCATGTTTCTTCAGCCCCCCAGTAAACGGATTCGTCAGGCTCATAAACATCAGTTCTACCTCCCCCAAAGCCGAATGTCCTGAGGCCCATCGTTTCCAGTGCCACATTTCCTGCAAGAATCATCAGGTCTCCCCAGGAAAGTTTTTTTCCATATTTTTGTTTGATTGGCCACAACAGCCTTCTTGCTTTGTCCAGATTAACATTATCGGGCCAGCTGTTAACGGGGGCAAATCTCTGCTGGGCTGATCCTGCTCCCCCTCTTCCATCTCCAATCCTATAAGTACCTGCTGCATGCCAGGCCATTCTTATGAAAAATGGACCATAGTTTCCAAAATCGGCAGGCCACCACTCCTGTGAATCAGTAAGAATATTCTGGATATCTTTCTTGACTTCCTTCAGATCCAGTTTATTGAATTCAATGGCATAATCAAAGTCTATATCCATAGGATTTGATTTTTCTGAATTTTGCCTCAGAATTCTCAGATCAAGTCTGTCTGGCCACCATTCCTCTATTCTTCTCTGCCTTTTTTCTCCGTGATTCACCGGACACTTTCCTTCACTCATTTGAACACCCATTTCTCTTCATTCATGAATTAAGACATTGATTCACCGGTTAATCCAATGATTATGGATCTATCAATGAAGCTTTTGTTTTAATTCTAATTATTATTAAATGATAATCATTACAATGTATTAAAGCTATCGTTTATATTTCCATAATGCCCCATATGCATTTTTGTATATTCAAAATGAGCAAGTTACATTCCGCGTATATAATTTCCCATGCTGTTAATAAGAGAATAAAGAAAAAGGAGGATTGAAACTCCAGTTATTCCATGCTTTCTTGACCATTCAATTTCCTTTACCATGTATGTCAGGTGCTGGCTCATATCCTCATGGGCATCGTAATCATCACCATTAATATAGGACATAATATTGTGTACAATCCTTTGCTTTTCCTCAAATTCAATATATCCCATTTTTGAGCCTATTTCAACCATTCTAATGCCTGAGAGATAGGTCGCCTCTACCATTTCCTTTCTGGACATCCATTTGGTTTCATAGTTTAGATAATCGTCCCACTTTTTTCCTCTATCCAGAAGATTATAGAAATCCATTACCCCTTTTGTAAATATTTTAAATCCATACCTTTCTGGCATTTCATAAAAAAGAGACCCTGGGTCGATAAAGGGAGCAAGCGGAGATATAAAACCGTACAAAGGCATCTGCTCTGAATTGTACCTCTCCATGAGCTTTCCCATATAATTAGCATCCTCCATAACAGACTCTTGTGTCTGATAGGGCAGACCTATGGAGAAATATATATCAAATTTTCTCGCGCCAAATTCTTTGGCCAGTTCCATAGATTTTTCGAGCTGTTCATTGGAATAAAATCTACCGGTTTCCTTTCTGATATTATCTATTGATGAATCTGGGGAGATCTCACAGGCATAGTTGTTTATGTTTTTGGAAAGTTCAACAAAATATTCCCTTCCTGGAGGGACGAAGTATTCCGTAAGTAAGGGTAGATCAATGCCCCTTTCCCTGATCTCCCTGAATAAACGTAAATAATAGTCTGAACCGGTCTGGTTAATATCACCTGCAATAAATACAGGAGAATTTATGGTATCCTGAATTATTCTAATTTCTTCGGCCACCCTTCCCGGGTCTCTTCTAACAGGAGATATTTCATAGTATCTATTCTTATACGCATAGTTGGAACCTCCACAGAAACCACAGTTGAACTGACAGCCTCTCTGTATTATGGTCATTCCTGTTGGATTCCGGATCCATGAATAGTATGGCAGATGTCCCTTAACGTCGTGATATTTCAAAGAATTTTTAACCAGAATGGAATAATCCAGAAATACGGCATCTGCAGGATTTTCATCCTTCAAAGGAGGATTGTGGAGTATCTTTCCTTCATTTCTATACCAGAGATTTGGTACATTCTCAAGATTCCTGTTCCCCTCAACTGTTGACATAAGGGTAACAAGCTGTTTTTCAACGAAATCACCGGCCAGAATAAAGTCAACTTCTCTGACCTTATCCATTATTTCCTCAGCAAAGTATGATGATGAAAAACCTCCCAGAAGTATTTTCCTGTCCGGATGGATTCTCTTTATCATTTTCACCATATTAAATACCCCATGAACATGGGGCATCCAGTGCAAATCAATTCCAAATATGTCGGCATCAAGATTTTTAATATATTTCTCTGCATCAAATTTGTTGCTGGATAGCATTAGAACTGCAATGTTTGAAATTCTCCCTGAAAAACCATTCTGGATAGCATGGTTTAACATGCTCACAAAACCCACAGGGTACATTTCAAAGAGAGGTGTTGACGGGACCACATCTCCAATGGGGCCCTCCTTTATTTCCCTCTTCCTGAAATCATATATGCTTGGAGCGTGGACGAAAGCTATGTCTGATTTCATGTCTTTCCTTTAGTTAATGAATGCCTTAATATAATATGCTTACCTGAATTTTGTATAATTATTCTATTTCAAATCTAAATTTTCCTGATCATTACCTGACTCACTGAATGATCTTCTTCCTTCTTGAGAATCAAATGCGCATGATATTTTGTATTTTCAATGTTTTCCATGAGGTTCTTTCCGTTGATTCTGTCCCAGATATCTGCTGCTATTCTGACCGCTTCGTCCTCCGGTATTTTATAATAACCCCTGAAATATGATTCTGGATTCTTAAATCTGGTCTCTCTCAAAATTTTAAATCGCTCCAGAAACCATTTCTTAATATGAACTTCTTCAGCATCAACATATATTGAAAAGTCAAAAAAGTCTGAGACCAAAAGCTCAGGTTCCTTGGCCAGTATTGCCCTGGTATTAGTCTGAAGAACGTTGAGGCCTTCAAATATGATTATATCCGGTTCCTTAATTTCAAGAAATTGATCCTCCACTATATCATAAAGAAGGTGTGAGTATATGGGAGCCTTTAAATTTCGTACTCCCGACTTTAGATCGTACAGGAACTTAATCATTTTTCTAAGGTCATAACTCTCAGGAAAACCTTTCCTTTCCATTAATTTCCTCTTTTCAAGCTCACTGTTGCTGAACAGGAAACCGTCGGTAGTTACTATATATACATTAGGTTTAGAGGGCCATCCGGAAATTAAGGCTCTGAGAATTCTTGCAGTTGTACTCTTACCAACAGCTACACTTCCTGCGATACCAATGATATAGGGAATCTTTTCATGCTCTTTTCTAAAAAAATCTGCACGTCTTGTAATGAGTTTTTCGTAATTTTCATAATACATTCTCAATAACTTTGAAATCGGTGCATAAATCTCATCTACCTCATTGATTGAGAGATTTTCATTTATGCCTCTTATTTCAAGGAGTTCTTCTTCCGTTATGTTAATTTTCTCTCTTTCTCTGAGGGTTTTCCACTCATTCCTCTCCACTTTCATAAATGGAGAGGGAAGGTTTTCGGTCATTGTGTGATCGGATCGATTATGTTTTTCTTATCTAAATCTATTTCTGTTAATGTCTCACTTGTCATAGCTGTTCCTATGAGCAATACAATTGCACCTATTAATGTTACAATGAGCCATGATCCAATAAAACTCTTAAAGAATACGTCCATTATTGCAATATATGTCAATCCAAAAGCACCGATTGTACCTCCAACGTTGTATACAATCCCAATACCAGTAGTCCTGAATTTCTTGGAGAATTTTTCTGCGAGGAATATGGGAATAACAGCAAATATTGATGCTTCAAAGAATGCCTGAATTGAAAGCACACTCACGGTAATATAAGGATTGGAATTTGCTGCCATAAGTTCTACAGGTATTGTAATTATGTAAAATATAATAGATAAAATAAATATTGATTCTTTCCTTAATATTAATTTACTTGATATGAATGCACCAAAGAAAACCCCCACGATGGATATTACATTAATTATCATAATATATATAAAAATATATTTTTCAAATCCTGCTGAGAAATTAGCATGCAAAAGAACAATAAAATAATATGAAAAAGTTGCTGTGTTTACTGTCAGTAAGCCTCCAATTATAATAATAAGAATTAAGAATTGCTTAAAGGAATCGCTGCCCTTTGAAAATATCATGGAAAATAAAGGTACCTTCACAGTATCTTTCTTTTTAACCATATCTGAGAATACTTCAGTTTCTGTGGAATTGTACCTAAGGAATAATGAGAAAATCCCTGGAATTATTGATAAAAGGAATAGGTATCTGAATCCATAACTAAGATAATAGCTTGTACTCATACTATTTGATAAAAAGAATGATACCAATGCTATTATAACAAATCCCATCCCAAATCCACTCTGAACGAAAGCACCAACCCATAACCTCTTCTTAACAGGTACTGATTCAAGTGATAATGCAGTGCCTCCGCCATACTCTGCTCCAGCGAAGAACCCAACTATGAAAGCGATCACATAGATTATAATTGGAGATAGATAACCTATTAATGAGAAACCAGGAACGAAGAATATAAGGAAATTTGCGAATGAAAATATGGGCACAGATATTAAGAGCATTGTTCTTCTGCCAATTTTATCTCCAATGAAATTTCCCATAATTGCTGATCCCATAAATCTAGCAATACCACCTGATAGTGCAAATCCCAGTGTTGAAAATAAAAATCCCAGACCAAGAAAAGCACTATTCGGGAAGAAAATACTTAATATGGCAGGATTGGAAACAATAGTAAGAACATAAGTAAGAGAGACAAAACCATCTATAAGCCATCCTGACCAGGCTGATAATATATTAATCCATGGCATATTTTCGTTATTAACTTCATCCATTAAATTCAAGGTTGATTTTAATTCAGTATTAAAACCTTATATACTTCTATAAATGGTTAAATACAATTTATATTTTAAAATAAATTGTAAAATTTAATTGTTCGGTTAAGATGTGGGTGCATGTCAATTGATATTCAGATGAAGATGAAAAAGCAAGCTGAACTCGCGTATATAAAGGAAAGAATAGAACAAATCAAGCAAAATATGAATGAACAGGGATATAACAAATATGAATATGATAAATTAATTAAAAGAAAGGAGGATATTTTAAAGACCATGAATTAGGGGGAGGGGGGTCATGTTCCTATGGAACCAATTTTGGCCTCGACACCGTTACAGGAATGTTCTTTTCTCTTATACTGATAAATACCTTTGATCCTGATTTACCGTAGTTTTTATTCAAAAATCCAAGTGCTATACCCTTGTTCAATGTAGGAGACATTGTTCCACTCGTTATTAGACCAATTTTGTTTCCATCCTGATCAATAACTAAATTTCCATGTCTCGGAATTCCTTTATCTTCAGCTACAAAACCCCTAAAAATTTCAGTATGGTTTCTTTTTTCTATACTCTCTTTTCCAATATAGTCTCCTTTGTTTGACATTATAAATGAAATGGAACATTCAACTGGATCCCTATTATTATCAAAATCCTGTCCGGAAAGAAGCATTCCTTTTTCCATCCTTAATGTGTCTCGTGCTCCCAATCCGCAAGGTCCTCCGTTTATTTGCTTTAATTCATATAAAATTTTATTCCACAATGAAATTACTTCCTCATTTCTAATAATTATTTCAATCCCCTTTTCTCCGGTATAACCTGTTCCAGATACTATCATAGTATCAAATGAACCTGAAAAAGTGAATGGCTTTTGAAATTTTAGATTTAATTTTTCAGCTATACTTTCAGATAAGGGACCCTGCAGTGCAAGACATGAATATTTATTAGATACATTATTAATTTTAACTTCATATTTCTTTGAATTTACCATCATCCATTCATATATCTTTCCAGTTGTAGAAGCATTAGGGACGGTGAGGAATTCATCCGTATTAATTCTATATATTATAGTATCATCTATAATATTTCCATCATGGTTAAGAAATGCTGTGTACATGCATGTTCCAATTTCCATTCCTGAAATGTTTGATGGAAGAATATATTCAAGGAAATCTATTGAGTCTTTTCCTGAAATAATAATATCTCCCATATGAGAGACATCAAAAACTCCAGCTGCTTTTCTCACATAATTATGTTCAGTAATTATTGAGGTATAGTATAATGGCATATCCCAGCCATGAAAATCTACAATATGGGCATTCAATTTCTTATGTTCTTCAAAAAGTTCCGTTTTCATTTAGTCATCACTCCAATTCCTTCTCCAGTGGAAATATACCCCTCCCCCTCTACCATCTTCATGAACATTTCATGAATTCTAGTGTCTTCTGTCAATTCAGGGTGGAAAGTCAGACCAAGGGCATATCGTGAATATATCATAACCGGTTGATTCTTATAATAAGCCAGAACCTCTGTGGTCCCAGTATCTTTGATCACCGGAGCCCTTATAAAAACTCCATGAACTTCTCCAATTCCTTTTATATTTATTACATCTATAAATGATTCTCCCTGCCTTCCATAACCATTTCTCAATATTTCTGAATCGAGCATCCCCATTCCTTCAACCCTTGGATCATTTGTCTTTTTTGAAAGTAAAATTAATCCTGCGCATGTTCCCATAATTGGAAACCCTTCCCTGAATTTTTCTTTTATTTTATCATATATATTATATTCTTTAATCAGTTTGTATATTGTAGTACTCTCTCCTCCAGGTATAACAAGGCCATCCACATTATCAAGTTCATTCTCTCTTCTGATAATAATGGCAGAGACATTTTTTCCCATATTGGCAATTCTTGTAAACATTTCAAAATGTTCCTGAACGTCCCCCTGGAATCCTACAATTCCTATTTTCACAATAGGGAATAATAAATAAAGATAAATTAGTTTGTTAAGTGTGAAATTATCAGGTTAATATAAATCATTTATAAAGTTCAATATATTTATAAGCTTCCATGTCCCCGTAACAGTACATAACTTTCTTATGATTTTTCTTAAGTTCCTTAACTCCAGATATGATATTTTCTGCCGGTTCTTCCTTAACCACTGCCCTATATATAAGAGAAGCAAGCTCTTTCATATCAGATTTATCAAAACCTATCCTAGTAACTTCCTGAGTACCAATTCTTATTCCACTGGGGTCCTGTGACTTCTTATTATCATCCCATGGTAAAAGGTTCTTATTTAGAACTATATGGCAATGTTCAAGTAATTCTGAAACCATCTTTCCTCCTCCATTTTTCCTCACATCAGCCACAAGGGTATGTGATTGAGTAAATCCCCTTTCTTCTCCTAAAACTTTGAATCCAAGTGAATGCATCTCTTCAGCCAGGGTTTTTGCATTCTCTATTATTTTTCTGGCATAATCACTTCCAAAGTCAAGGGTTTCTGCAAGGGTAATTCCCAATGCGGCCATGGTATTCAGATGATGATTACTCAACACCCCAGGGAAAACACCGCGTTGAACCTTTTTCCACGTATCATCATCGGTATTTCCAAGAACTATTCCATGCTGTGGTCCGGGCAAGGTTTTATGGGTACTCCCGGTAATAACATCGGCCCCTTCCCGAAGCGGGTCCTGGAACTTCCCTCCCGCTATTAGACCGAGCACATGAGCCGCATCATACCAGACCTTAGCTCCAATCTCCTGAAAGGTATCATGAAGTTCCTTCAAAGGTGCAGGAAACAAAAATACGGATTGACCAACGAGGCACACTTTTGGTTTTTCCTGCATAAGCATTTTTATGGATGCATCCACATCTATACTCATAGTATTTTCATCAAAGGGATAATTATGAATATCCAATCCTCTGAAACCCAGGGTTCCAAATTTGGCCGCGCTTATGTGTCCTCCTCCAGATAGGTTGGGTGCTGCTATCCTGTCCCCGGTCTTTGTCAATGCAAATGTTACAGCCTGATTTGCGTTTGTCCCAGAAACAGGTCTTGGGTCTGCCTGAGGGGCTTTGAAGACCCTCTTTGCAAGTTCAGTAACCTTTTCTTCCATGATATCTACGAAAAAATTTCCTTGATAATATCTGTGATGTGGAAGGCCTTCTGCATACCTGAAACCAAAATCCGTAAGTAGCATTTCCATTGCAAGGGGGCTCATCAGATTCTCTGAAGCAATGAGCGGAATGCTCTCCTCAAAGAACTTATTGTGATCCATTGCTGTTTTCCTTATATCCAGAGCCTCTTTCATATTTGGGTTCATGGACAAACATAGTGAAAGAATATTTTTAGGTTCTCATGGGGAGGAACCTTATTTCAGAACTAAAAAATCTTCATAAGATTTATGTTCAATATCCACATTCAAACAAACCGCAATGATGAATAACTCCTGGCTGATATATGATGTCTGACGGGCAATCTGAGCGGTAAAAATATTCCTGATCAATTTGAATAAAAAACGATATTCGTCAATATTATATATTTTAAAGTGAAAATTGTAAAATTGTTTAGTTAAAAAATGTTAACTTACTGGCAGCCGCAACTGTCTTCTGAGGTTTGCATGTGTTGATGTCCGTGATTTGAACCACATCCGCATCCCTGCTGAGGTTCTGTTGAGGCATTTCTTCCACATCCGCATCCCTGATTCATTTTTCCATGGTTATGTTTTACATCCATTTCTATACCAAATCATTAATTTGTGCTCATATATAAACAATTAGAAGTAAAAAAAATTAAAAGTGGATGAAAATCAGTTCTTTGGGTAAAACGAAGTAAGTTTTGTTCTGCCTTCCTTATCGTATATGAATGTCTGGTCTTTTTCATCCAGAGTTTTCTTATGTGTGCCATCACAATACGGTTTATTGCCTGAGAGTCCACACGCACAGATATGCACTTCTTGATCCCCTACTTTTATGGCGTATGGTACGTTCCTTTCATGTAATACTAATCTTGCCATGTTTACTTTATTGAAAATACATTCTTAAACAATTGTAAAAAAGAATTATGGATGGAAAATTTGAATATTACCTGACTCTTTCCAGCGAGAAAGAGCCAAGATCGAAGGTAGTTGGCCTTGGATAGACCTCAATCCACTCCCTTGATTTCACATTTCCCAATCCAACTATACGAATATACTGTTTTGAATTTGCAAGTTTGAACTCAATTGCACCATCCATCATGTAGCTGATAGTTTCATAAACTTTCTGTTCAAACAGGCCGTATTCAAGGAGGTACATAGCCGTACCATTTTCAGCCTTCCTCTTCTGAACAAATTGCTGAATAAATCTCATTAACAGCTTTTCATCCAGTTGTGGTATATATGCTGTCAGTGATACAAACAGCATCCTATAATAGCCATATGAAGCCTCCAGTTCTGTGGCAATGGAATCCAGTGATTTCATAAGGGAACTGACATTGGTTACATTATCTATAACCACTGCATATTTTGAGGGGGACGACATCTGTATGGATTTAGAATAAAGATCGATGAAACGGAGGATTTTGTTTGCTTCCATCTTATCAACAAGTTCAAGATCATCACCAAGGATTCTTGCAATTTCTTTTTTAATTTGCCGTATATCTTTATCTGCAGCAATAATTACAATTGGTACAGCTTCCAGTATTGATTGAGCTGCAAAATTATATGCGAGAGTTTCTTTTCCTGAGAACGGAGGACCAAACAGCACAAGGTTTGATGACACAGGAACTCCACCCAGCATTAATTCATCTACCTTCTTTATTCCGGATGAAAGACGATCTTCAATTGTCTTCTTTTCTGCTGCGTTGCCAACTGCAATTTCTTCCACAATGGCATTCTTTTTCCCTTCATCTTTTTCAGCTGACAGGGACTTGAGTTTTGCAATAATGTTATCCAGTTCTTTCTGCTTCTCCTGCGCCCTCTTTATCTCTTTCCCTATGGAATTTCTTACCTCCTCAAGTTCGACTATTTTCTTATTGATCTCATCCAATTCAAGTTCGCTCAATTATCTTCACCATTTTTCCATGTATCTGACACAACCCATGGCGGTTCGGAAGGGTTCAGTGGCTCCATTCCCTTGACGAGATGTTCATCAAGAATTTTTTCATCAATCTCTATTCCCAGTCCTTCCTTCCCGGCCAATTTCAAATATCCATTCTCAATGCTGTATCCTGATTTAACTATTTTCTTCTTCCATTCGGGCCAGTATTCCTCAAAACTTTCCTGTATAATGAAATTTTGCATGGCAACATCCACATTTAGCGTTGCAGCAGTTTGAACCGGTCCAAAAGCGTTATGCGGGGCAACCGGCATACCTCTTGAATCTGCAATGGCATAAATATTCCTCAATTCAGATATCCCCCGACAATTGGTCACATCCGGTTGAATAATATCAACCTTTTCCCCATAAATATTTCTTGCGAAATCTCTGGCATTCAATATCCTTTCACCAAGCGCCACCGGAGTTGAAATTCTAGATCTGAGAACAGGCAAAAGATCCTCAAGTTCGGGATGAAGGGGTTCTTCAAAAAACATGCATGAATACTGGTCAAGCTCAGCGGTAGCTTTTACTGCAGCATCCATTGAAAATCTGCCGTGGAATTCTATTAACAGGTCCAGAGAAAAATCAAATTCATTGCGCAATGCTTCAACAATAGATGATGCATTTTCTATGGCATTTCTGTTTATGTGATCATAGGCATTTCCAAAGGGATCAAATTTTATAGCTGTAATTCCCTTTTTTGCAACTGATTTTGCTCGGGTTACGAAATCATCTGGAGTCTTGCAACCTGAATACCAGCCATTTGCATACATTCTGGTCTTGTCCCTTATAGCACCTCCAAGTAGCTTAAACACAGGTTCCCCAACATATTTCCCAATAAGATCCCAGGAAGCTATGTCAAAGGCGCTCAACGCAGAAGTTGCTTCCATGGATCTGCTTAGATAGAAAGAATTCTTATAGAAATCCATGATATTTTTACCCAGAGAGAAGACATCCTTCCCCTGGAAAGAGCGTTTAACCTCATTCAGGCTCTCAAGAACAGGAAGAGTCATAAGAGTAGTTGGGGCCTGACCATAACCAACCTTTCCATCATCGGTCGTTAAGCGTAATATGAGCATGGTTGAACTCCATGGAGAAGATATTTCATTTGAGAGATCACCAATTTCAAAGATTTCAACATCCCTTATTTTCTGAGTCATGGTATACCAATTCAAAATCATGCTTAAGTTTAACTGTTTTCTTTCCG
>JAKATR010000008.1 GCA_021818675.1 Thermoplasmata archaeon
TAACGGAATAAAAGAAATTTCCCATGTTATCTCCAATTTTAAAATTCAGCAATCCAGCTAAAGATTGAGTTAGCTTTGCAAACCCTCTTGCTGGTTCGGCAGATGCACCGGGAGAAGTGTCATAATTCACAGTCAGGATTATGGCATCCTGATCATTCTTTACCATTTTTGACCGATATCTTTCAAAATTAATCGGTATTCCTTCTATTTGAGGACGTACAATTTTCTGATCCATGAGATATAATGTGTTATAACCCATCATGGTTTCTTTTATTTTATTGAGCTCTTCCTGAGTCATCCTTTAATCAACAAAAACATGTATAATTAATTTCTGTTATGCGTTATTTTTAGCGAAAAGGATGCATATTAATATCACTTCTATGAAAAAAGCTCCATAAATTTATAAATGAACTTTCAGAGAAAAGGAATGGCTTTGAACCAAAATACTATTCAAATAAGCAAATTTCAGCATGAAATTTCAGTATGCTCCGGCCGGGATTTGGACCCGAGTCGAGGGATTGAGAGTCCCTTATGCTTGACCTGGCTACACCACCGGAGCTTTACACCCCATTCATTTACCCGATTTATTATTTGTTATTAGGCTTTAAAGGGTTTAAACCCGACTAAGAAGATTTGATGGCATTTTCAATAGTATTGAGAACTTCTAAAAACTGTTCCTTTGTTTCGAGATCTATGGGGGCAAAAATCTTTGAAATATTCTCCTCATACTTCTCTTTTATTTCATTATACAGTGTTACTCCAGTTGCCCGCAGTTCAATATTTATTATTCGCCTATCGCTGGATGAACGTTTTCTTTCTACCAACTTCTTTTTTTCAAGTTTATCTATTATTCCCGTAATCCAAGGTTGCGTGATGAGGTTTAGTTCTGCCAATTTCACCATTGGGCATGCACCTACTGTTGAAAGGGTCTTCAAAATTCTAAATTCAATAATGCCTATTCCGTATTCATTTAGAAAGGTTTCAAGGTTTTTGTATAAGATTTTATACACCGCGGAAAACTCTTTCCATATTTTGAAATCTATGTTACTGTCAAGATCCTTATTTTCCGCTTTCACCTTTTAACACCTCCCTCGTTTCTGCTGTATTTTGTGAGATTTGGGTCGATTTTTCCTGTGTATCATTTTCATTGAAAATACTCGTTGCTCCCTCATGGACATACTTTTTCCCTCTCATGCTGGATACAAAGGCAGCTATGAGTGACATTATGATTCCAATAATGAAGGCCATCCTCAGTGAGGACATAAAAGCACCAGCCAGTGCATCAGGAAACCACTCCTTACCAGCTATGGTCATCTGTGCTGATAAGGGAAGCTGCATATAAACACCGGTAGCCTGTAATATGGGAACTACTGGATTCTGCCCAAGAAATGCAGAGAATAAAAGTACGGTTGGGGATGTACCTGAAATTATTCCCGATACCTGAGATGAAAGTGCAGGGCCAATGTTAAGGGCAGCTATTGATGAACCAATTGAAGCCGGAATATTGGCACTGAGACCTGTTAATACTATGGTGAAGAAAAGCCCTAGACTTGCTGTTTGTGCGGCATTTTGCAACGTGGCTCTCATTCCGGAAGCCGCTCCACGAGTTTCAGCCGGTACTGAATTCATAATGGCTGCTGCATTCGGGGCTGCGAACATACCACTTCCAGTTCCCATTAAAAATAGTATAGCCGCAAAATAAGGGTAATAGAAATTATAAGGAAGCATTGCCAGAAGGGCAAATGCCAGTGCCACGAGAAGCATTCCTAAAGTTGCAAGTAGTTTTGCCCCATGTTTATCACTTAACCTTCCTGAAAGCGGACCCATAAACAAAAATCCTGCTGTCATTGGTAACATATATACTCCAGCCCAGAAAGGCGTTGAGGCATAGGAATATCCATGCAATGGGAGCCATATACCCTGTAAAAGGATAATCAGCATCAGCATAACCCCACCTCTCCCAAGGGCTCCTAGTAATGCTGCGAAATTTCCGGCAGCAAAGGCCCTTATTTTGAATAACTCCATTCTGAACATAGGCTGTTTTACCCTGGTTTCAACATATGGGAAAATAATGAGCAAAAAAGCCCCGGCACCAAGTGATGCATCAACCCATGGATTTGTCCATCCATACATACTTGTTCCATAGGGGAGCAGTCCATAGGTAACCCCGATAAGCAGTAATGTCAATCCAATTCCAAAGGTGGCATTACCGACATAATCTATTTTCTGGTCTCTCTGTCTTACCCCAGTTTCCTTCATCTTCCAGTACGACCATATCGTTCCTATTGTCCCAACTGGAACGCTTACAAGGAATACATAACCCCAGTTAAAAACTGCAAGAATGCCACCTAGTACAAGACCAATGAATGAACCGGCAAGGGCAGCCACCATGTTCAGACCAAGAGCCATTCCTCGCTCATCTACGGGAAAAGCATCGGTGATAATTGCTGAGCTATTTGAAAATAGAAAAGCAGCTCCAACTCCCTGAAATAGTCTGAAAGCAATCAATTCAAGGGCCGCGGTATCGCCCATAACACCAAAGACTGAGACCAAATACAGCAGAATTGAGCCAAGAGTAAAAAGCATAAAGCCAAAGTTGAATAGCCTTACTCTCCCATAAATATCAGAAAGCCGCCCAAAGGATACAAGAAGCGTTGCTGTTACAATGTTATAACCCATCAGGAGCCATAAAAGATATACTAGTGAACTGGACTGAAGGAAGTTAATGTGAATTCCATTAAATATTGCCGGGATTGATATGAGAATAATAGTTCCGTTTATTGAAGCCATCATAATTCCTATTGTGGTGTTTGATAATGCTACCCATTTGTATTGAACCATACTATCAGGAACCGATTTATTAAACATATAAAAAGTTTATAACTTAAGCATTAAGCACAATAGCTTTTCAAATCTGAATAAATGTAACCGGAAAACTAACCATTATTAAGAAAGTCGTCCAATATGCATAACATGTAGTCAGAAAATAAATTTGCATCATTGGTCATGCAATCACATTTGATCAGTCCCATCATCCTTTCTTATTCTTGTAGTAAAAAACCATTTTATACCAATGTAAATTGTTCCTCATGGACAAGTCCGAACTCTCAGAGGTTATACTTCAAATAATGCCTGAGAGGAGCCATAAAGGCAAATTTCATTTCATCCTCCTTAGGGGAAACAATGAATTATTTCCTCTAACAGGAGAAGGTTCCATATTTGCAAAATCGATCCCGGTAATCAATAG
>JAKATR010000084.1 GCA_021818675.1 Thermoplasmata archaeon
TTAATCAGTTTCTGGAGTAATTCCGTGATAAATTTCACCGCGATTTCATCGGTTAGATGACCATCTTTATCGAATTTAGTTCCTGCGAAATTAATAAAGACCTCAGGTCTGTTTATAAGTCTTGCATCAAGTGCTGTTAAAACCTGTCTCAGGTGATATTGTGCCCTTGATCCTCCAAGCATTCCCAGAGAAGCACTCATTATGACACCGGCCTTTCCTGCAAAAGGGTTCTTGTCAGGTGGTTTTGATACGGAGTCGATTGCATTCTTTAAAAACCCTGGAATTGAATAGTTGTATTCTGGTGTCGCAATAATAAAACCATCAGATTTTTTTACAGATTCCCTGAAGTTTACTATGTATGAATTATTCTCATTGTCTGCATCTTCGTTATATAAGGGAATCCCTGATATATCAGCTATCTCCAGCTTTGAATTCTCCGGCATAAGCCTTTGTGCTTCTTTTAGAAGCATTTTATTGTAAGAACCCTTTCTCAAGCTGGCTCCAAATCCAATAATCGTTATTTCTCTTGAATTTTCAGGCATTACTGGTAATTTTATCATATTATTTAAAAAACCTGTAGCCAATCCAACGTTACATAACAAACGGGAAAGCGCTTAACTCATTTTTCATAATAAGTAGAATGATATTATGATACATGGAATTAAGGCACCTCCATAAGATGGCAATACAAGTTTGCTTCTTCGCTCCGTATGCTACCTTAGAAGCGCATCAATCAATTTTCCATTAAATATTGAGTAGAATACCACCATGAATGTGGGAATACCTAATATCTGGTAATAAATCGCAATATAGTATAACCATCCAGAAACAAAATATGAAGATGCACCGGCAATAAACAGCATTGCTATGCCCATAGATTCAGTTCTCAAACCATATGCAGTTTCTTTAAATTCTTCTCCCTTTTTGTTTAGAACGATGGTAAGAAAGATAATTATGGATAGCAAAAGTATGGAATCTATCTGTAGAAGGGCATTTTGGAGACTTCCTGATGAATTTGATTCAATTATATCCTTATTATAGAATATGGAAAGAACGAACCAAATAAGTAGAAATATAATACCGATTATTGTTGAAAGGCCTTTTCCATTCACAATTTTATTATACATGGGTTTTAAAGTGCAAAGGAATTCAAATATCCATAACCTTGAGTGTAATGCCTTTTTACAGATATTATGGCATCTCAATCTATTTAGCGGGTTTAAAATGTCTTTAAATTTATGAAAGTAGATTCCCTACTTTCCTTCGAAATTCTTTCCTGTATCTAAGAGGGCATCTATTCTTCAATAATGACTTTATTAATTAGGCATGAAGGTAAATCTCATAGATGTGCTGATTGCTGGAATATGCCTTGGTAATGGAATATGTTAGTGATGAAGATTTGATTTCTTTATAAAAATTGGACGATGCGAGGAAGAAAATCAAAGAGGACATGGAATGGGAGCACGTATATGCAGATTGATAGATGCTCTATACCAGAGTACCTAGAACATAGAAAATAGACTGTTGTCAAGCGCGCGCTGTGTAAACGTTTATATCGTTGTTAACCATGTTAGAATAAGGGTAAGACCGGTTGGTCAAGTGTACCTTGAGGTGCACATCTAAAAGTACCAACCGGCACTGTCTAAATTTTTCACTTCCATAATATTTCGAAATATTGAGGAAAGGTGGACTGATTTATCAGATTAACATAAGTAGAGTCGTTGTTGTTAAATTTCTGGTACACTGCCCCAGAGAGCAAATCCGCAAGTTGTAATCCACTGAAATTCTCAGACTGGCTATGAAATATTTTTATTCCATCGATAAAGGATCCATCTCTAAGATTTGCCTCAAAATACCTGTTGAAATCTTCTCGAAGGATCTGTTTTCCCTTCGATTTATCAATCCTTACCTCGACATTACAGTGCTCTAAAGTGACAGATTTTGCAAGTTTCCCAGCTGCATAATTGTAGAGCTTGTGCTTATTACCTTTCAAATAATCGCTTCTTAGGTCATTCTTGTAGAGTACACAATGAACCCCACTGCATATGGCCGTTTCGTTTAATTTTATTATTAAGTGCTTCCTGAGTTCTGGACTGGACTTATTGAATTTGATCTCTTTTGCCTTTCTTAGCTCTTTGCTAAATTTGTGTCTTCTCGCATTCTTTATCACTCGGTCTAACTTTCGGGGATCATCAGCAATGAGTGCCGATATTACAAGGACATTGGAACTCATTTCAGATAAGCCAAGATCCCCGCTCTCATCAATATAAATGTACTTATTCACCAAGTTTAAGCCTCTCCATCGACGGGCAGAATGCTCTGGACATTCTTAAATCATAAGGAGAGTTTAACTACTGTTTTATCGCTCTAGGATAATATCTAAACAAGCTTCTATTCATCATTGAGATATTTTTCGAGGTACATTTCCGGTATGGTATTATGCTTGTTACCGTTATTTTGGATCTCCACTTTCTCGTCCCTGAATATCTCATTCAATCTTTCCTGAAGTTCGTTCGTATCAAGGCCCATCAGCTTCTTTTTTACCTTGCTCGTGAGCTTAAGGCTGTAAGCAGTTCAAATGATTATTATTGCAGCCCACATCATTGTAGTGGATGTTATCTTAGCGACATCATCTGTTAAACTCCATGTTGCTCTGTCTCGAAAACTTTGAAGCTTTCATATAAGCGGATCTCATTTCATCTATCATATCTGTGGAAGTCTTTTATTCGTGGAATAACGAGCTTCGATATTTCCCCTGTGCCCCATGAAGAACATTCTTCATTGGTGTGATATAATATCTTTATTTTTAGCATTATCAAGTGCAGTTGCAAAATAGGTGCGCAAAACGTAAGGTCTTCATGAAAAACAGGATTCAGTGATGGCTTTTGCAGTTCTGGACAGGATACTGCACCACTCACTGTCATAAACATAAAGGGTGAATCATACAGGCTGAAGGACAGGAGAAAGAATGCATTACCGACAGAAAGAGGAGGTGAAAAGAATGAGTGAAAAGTTATATGGGGTGGATCAATTTTATTCCGGCGATTTTGCACAAATCTTGACCGGCGTTTACATAGTTCCTTTTCCTGCAGCATTTCTTTATATTTTGGCTCAAAAGTCTAGATAATACATGCAGTGATGAGATTTATGGTATTCTCTTATGAACACTAATGGGTCTGCCCGGATTTGGACCGGAGTTTCCAGCTCCCGAAGCTGGAAGGATACCAGGCTACCCCACAGAC
>JAKATR010000035.1:0-14365 GCA_021818675.1 Thermoplasmata archaeon
AAAGGGTAATACCGGCCTCTTCCCTGACAATTCCATATCTATTATGAGAAATAAGTGAATCAATTGTATATAATGGCGTTGCGTTTTGCCCCATAGATGGAAGAATTACCAGGTTAAACCAACTATTATATGGGTATGCAATAATATATTGTGGAATGAAACCATAGGGCATGATCCCAGGAAGTGTTGATTCATATCCCTGAACAAGGCATGGCATATTATTCTGGATAAGTATGGATTGGTTGGTTGGAACAAGCGATATTTCATTATTAAGATAGTTGATATATTTTTGATTTGCCGGTGAATAGGTATATTGGTTCTCCGCATAAAGCGGGTAGATATTTTGCATTTGTTTTATTAGAGGATTTTTTTCAAACGCAGCATAGGGACCAAATGATATTCCAGTTATTACAATAATAATCAATGAGATAACTGCTATGAACCGAAGGAATGATGTTTTTTTAATGACTGAACTTAGCTTAGGGATTTTAATTTGCTGAAAATGTTTTGAAAGGATAGAAAGTGATGATATAAAAGCCAGAAATATTCCGGGAGCATAAAGTGATGGATATTGAAATCCCTGCTGATAATAGCCAGGATAATTATTGAACAGTGCAAACATTATTCCCGGTACTGCAAGCAATAATTCAAGTGGAGCGATAAATGGTAAAAGTAAGAATGGAATAAAGATCCAGATGATAAATTCGATTTTGTCGATGACATATCCGGCACCTGTTGAAGATGTGGGAAAGAAGTTAGAGGTAAACACGTAGGTATAGTTGAATGAAGTTTCTATGTTGACCGCTACAAAAATGAATAACAATAATGCAGCAAAGTAAAGAAACGCCCTCTTATGATAAGCTGTATCTGCAGAATTGATTTTTCTTGCCTGAATGTAAGTTATAAATATATAAGCTAAAACAATAAATGGTGCCAGATAGTCAGTTATTGCAGAAAGAATGAGAAAAAGAATGGATAAACGTTTTTTTCCATATTCCTGAAACATTACGCCCATAATGAAAAAGAATGGAAACAATGCCATAAAATGGAAATCAAACCAGTATACCCCCTCAATGGGGAAATACATATTCCACATAACTGCTATGAGAATCGATATAAATAATGACCGGGTTTTATTCCATGCAATCATAGACAGGGGAATAGCAGTAAAAGCAAGAAGTGTGTCCTGAAATATTAGAATAATCCACATTTTTGGATAAATATTGTAAAATGGTGCAATAAGGAGATATATGAGCTTATTGTAAGCTATATCCTTTAGCCCTTGAAATGTCAAAGGAATTCCACCATGAAATACCTGATACAACATTGCTCCATTCACTCCAAGATCCAGAGCTGTTAAGTTATATTCAAAAAAACGAAGAAGAGATATCTCTGAGTATATGATTGAAAATATAATGGAAATTATAAAAGAAAATAAGAATACGTAATATTCTTTCTTTATCCTCGAAAATTTCAACCTTTCCATTTATCCTTTAACCTATTGTTCCTATAATTCTTTTAGCCTCACAGATCAAAAATCAAATAGATTTTAAAGCAAATTGCCATTTCCATTTTATTGGAAGCAATACCAGAAGAAAATACAATTGAAGAGAAAAAGAAGGAAGAATTCAGAAGATTCAAGTTTTTGGTATTTGGTATTCTTTTTGTTACATATCCTTTTGAGGTATTTCCCTTCATAAGTTATCTGGATATTCCAGCTATCATTGGGTTCTGGATCTCAATTATCATTGGCGGAATATTACTTATCTACTTATTTATCCCAAAATTCAAGTTTCCCCTGATTGAAAAACTTCCATATATCGGCCTCATAATAACAATATTTGAACTCTTTCTGGTTGTGATCAGCGTATTTCCCAATGCAATGACCGATGAGATTGCAGTTTCAACTTACGCCGCTAAACTGTTTCTTGAAGGGAAAGATCCATACAGCAATGCAAACATGGCGCCGGTTTTCAATTCCTTTTTCAGGCCTTCAGGTTATACCCCAACACTTTTTGGTGGGGTAATGAATACACTCATATACCCGGGAATGTCAGTTATTGCCTTCATTCCAGTGGTTGTTTTGAATCTGCCCAACTATTCAATGCTCCTGGTCTTTTCAATGATTGCATTTGCAGGGGTATTTTACGAATATTATAAAAAGAAGATTGTCGATCTTGTACCTTTCCTAGCAGTGATGATAGCCATCGCAGCAGAAATATTTGGATTCTCCATGGCAGGAACAACCGATATCCTGTGGATCACTTTCCTCATATTTGCGTATATTACACGAAAGAATCCATGGCTGTCGGGAATATTCTTTGGTTTAAGCCTTTCATCAAAGCAAACGCCGATCATCATACTCCCGTTTTTCCTATATTTCCTTTACAGAGAGAATAAATCGAAACATATTTCTGTTCCAGAATTTCTCATTGGGGCCGTTGCATCGTTTTTTGCAACCAATATACCTTTCATTCTTATGAGCCCAAAGGATTGGCTAAGGAATGTTCTCGTTGCAGCATATCAACCTGTAATAGGTGTGGGAATAGGATTCTCGGAACCCTCTTTTCTTGGTGTTATACATATCCCAAGCATCTTCTTTACCACAATGTTTGTAGCTGTTGCGATGCTGTTCTTTATTGCGTATGTAAGGTATTTCGATCTTTTGAAGTATGCCTTCTTCGTGTTCCCCATGATTATATTCATGTTCAACTATCGGGTATTCATCAATTACATTGTGGACTGGACATTCCTCATATTCCTCATATATCCTGAATACCAAGATATGTTCAATAAGAGCATGTATCAGAGAAAGGAAATCCACATTGATGTGATTGCAACTCTAAAAGATTACAAAAATTTTGTCAAGAAAACATTTTCGAAACACTATGCCATAGCCATAGCTCTTATCGTTGTTTTTGGCCTTGGCACCGGTGGTGCTTACGCACTATCCTATGAGAATTCTACCTATAGCACATTCCAAATCAACTCAATATCGAATATGTCAGATCCCATAGGAATTCCGGGATATGTTACGCAGATGTCCATGAACATATCTTATACCCCACTTTCAAACCCCGGGAACCATACCGCAGTATATTTCAGAATATTTCCACAGAATCCAATAGGAGGAAGATTTAATGGCCTTTTATGGGGGACAAATTCAACCCTTTCGTATGGATATAATCACATTATAATCAAACCTTCAAGATTCGTTGACTTTCTGCAGCAGAATGCTTCATTCAGAATAGAAGCATATTATGGATCTGAAACCGGATTTTATAATGATAAATCCGGGTATGTGTCTACAGCAGGGAATCCAATGGAAAACTGGATGATGAATTATCCCACTTATGAATTACCCGAACCATTTCCGGGGTGGAGTGCAGTTTACCATGGTGTCAATTCTGGTTTCTACAATTATTCCGGTACCAATGGAATCAACCTTTCAGTTAATACCATAAAAAATGGTTCTTTCTCATATTATGGTATAGAAACGCCACTTAATTTTTCAATGCTGGTCAGAGATAATTATTCGATGTCGTATTATCAGAGCTCAGGATCCAACTTCACTTCCACAAAAAATTTGTCATATGCCAGAAGCTTTTCAGGTATCCTTATATCACTAAATTCCGGCTCCGAAAATATCTGGATCACCCCTGACAAAAACTATGGATCAAACACTATAACGGTTATTCCCACGGATAACCTGCAGAATATTACCATCATTGATAACAGCATGATGTTTAATTATAGGCAGCTCAACAATATCCTGCTAAACTATACTGGAATGAATTTTGGTGGAGCCATTGGAACCATTTCATTTATAGTGGGAAGTGGTTATTCCGGTATGCATGTTGATTCAACGTTTTCATCCATTAAATTATTCATTGGATGAAACATACATTTTGGAATAAATTTATTTCCCTGTTATCTTAATGAAATACCTTCAGGGGGAGATATGCCGAAACAACAAAATTGGGCTCGTCCACAATCTCAGATATGACCAGGTCCATTGACACACTTGAAAGGATATATGCTTCCTCTTCGGTATATCCCTTTGAAACTATGAAATCAATCACTGAAAGGGTCGCCTCCTTTGACGATTGGTATAGATCTTCCCCAATTCCGGTGGCAACAAAACACATTCCTCTCTCCTTTCTCTGGCCAATCATTGTGGGAGATCGAATCTTCATATCTTCAACTATATCGATCTTGCAGAGCACTTCTGCTGAAGTTTCAATACCCGTACCGCAGACCTCTCCGTCGCCCTGGGAAGCGTGCGGATCTGCAAAAGAAATCATTCCTCCATTCCTCAATACGGGCAAATACACTCTGGTGCCGGCATGGTTGATCCTGCTGTCCATATTTCCTCCAAATACCTGTGGAGGTATCATACCGTATTCTCCCCGGGTAGGTGAAACCCCGATGACTCCAATCATGGGTTCAAGCGGTATTTCTATTCCATCGAGAAAATTAACTCCCCGGCAGACTCCATCCTCAATATCCCAGAATACCAGTTTTTGTTTGTATCTTCCCTTTAAAATACCCAGATCATCAATAATGGCACTCCATCCCCACGACCCAGTTTTAATATCTTCAATATGGACCTCAAGAACATGTCCCTTCTTTGCACCCAGAACTTCTATTGGTCCAAGGGCTCCGTCAAGCTGTGAATTGTCAATGCCTGCTAAATCTTCTGTTTTCATTCCATACCTGATCTGGTTTGTTGAAGCATCAGGTATCTTCAGGCGAAGTTCCGTGTCAGGTTCGACTTTTCCTATTGGCTGATTTTCCGGGCTCCATGAGAAATGTACATTTCTAAGTTTAAATCCATCGAAATTCAATTGTCAAATGGGTAATAGAGCAATATTATTAACTTTTTTTATATGAACATCTGTGCTTGAAATGAACGAAACCAACTTCTGAAAGGCAAAAAGGACATATTATCAAATATCTGGCCCGGATCAATATTCCAAATATGACACCTGCAACTCCGCCCAGGATTAATGGATAAAATTCATTTAAAATCGTCTTTGGCATGTTTTCTGGTATTGCCCGCGGTGGAACTGATATTACCATACTCTGATTTATTTCGTGGATAAATACCGTGGTTGTGTAAAGCTGACTGTTTCCGGAATAAATCGACAAAGTATAATTTCCCATTGGAAGTGGAAAATTTAAGGAACCATTAACATGATAAACAATTAAATTACCAATTGCCAGAGAAGTGTTGTTCAGGTGGGAAAGACCTGATATTTCAATTCTGATATTTGCAACAATTTTTGAAAACGTTATATTATTTATTGATCCGGGATATTCATCCATATAATGGATATTGGAAGAATACATTCTCTGGTCCGGAACATAAATTTGAGCAATATTTACCGGCAGGAATATATTCATTATAGGTGTTGATGAATGGAATGATGCCCCATCAGCATATGCTATCCATCCTTTCGACATGCTTATATTGATCGCCTCAAGTGAAAACTCATTCATAACTCCGGGAATAGTAATATTTTGTGAACCAACCATTTTCTCTATGTTTAAAGAATTATTATATTGCAGCGACCATATGATAATAGCACTGGTAGTGTTTTGAACTGTCGGAAAGGTGAATGTGTGATTATACCATTCCATTGAATTCGACGTTAATTCGGATACTTTGAACATATATTCTGCAGAATAGGAATCCGCTCTGATGGAAAGGTTCATTGTAATATTACTGGATTTATCATATTGATTGATTAAAGCCGCAGATACTTCAAGAGAGGTGTTGTGTGCAAATGAATGAAGGTTTAAACTTAACATGGAGACATTTACCGAATAATTTTCCACACATCTTTTTCCGGAAAATATCCCATTGGGATTTAGAGAAAAATAGAACTTCCACGAGTCGTATGGAAGAATGAAGTCCGCTATACACTCATTTGCAGATGAGTTATTGATCTTGAATTCGACCATTGCAGTTGAATTTTTGTTGCCACTCCCCAGAAGTTGACCAATAAGGTTATTGGCTTGTCCCTCCATTGCAGGCATATTAATTGCATCTGTGAAAGTCTGACTTAACAATGGAAAGGGCTTTGCATTGGAAATTACAACATATGAAGGATTGGATCGGATCCTCTGGAGAACCTCCGAATAGATGAAAAACGATGAGTTTCTTGAAGAAATAATTGGCATAAACCCTGAATTGACCGAATAAAATGCAGTTGAAATAAAATTTAAAGATGATTTTCCTTCCAGAATGACCCCCCGCTTCAGAGGGTTAAGGATTCCGTTCATGGAATACTGACTCAAGTTGTTTGAAATCAAGCTGTCCGATATAATATTCATCCTGCTATGATCAAAAATAATGAAATTGTGGCCGGAACCATTAAGATAGAGAGAATCGTTGGAACGAAATACAATGGACGATTTCCATACGGTTATGTTTTCACCATAGGGAACAGTGATGTTCACCGGAACTGGACCGCTTATTGAATATGACCCTGAATTGAAAAATTGATTGCTCACATATTGCAGGTTAATGCATGTGCTGCTTCCATTCAGAACAACTGATCTGTTAACATAGCCGGATGAACTGTTTCCCACACTGATTCCAATACTGCCCGTAAGATTTCCAAGAGTGTAATTTATTTTAATTGACTCGGAATCGATGAAAGGGATGAACGGATTCAATTGGTTCCCTGAATATTCATATCTTCCCGATATACTGATTGGCTGACCGTTCTGACTTAACGTATAAACACTGATAAATGATGGAGAAGATGCTTCGGTGACATTTAAAGATGATAATGTAATATTTCCCGTATCATTGAAAAAACTGGTTTTCATGGGAATGCTCTCATAAGAATGCGTAAACGATGTGTTCATAATCGCTATGTGTTTTCCGGAAACCAGAAACGAACCGGAAAAATTTAACCTTGAATCGTTAAAGGTCAATGAATTTCCATAGAGTGAGGTATCATTGAATTCCAGTATTGATCCATCGGTTGTAATGGATGAATGTAAAAGCGTTAAATTTCCATTGATGTTAAAGGAACTCATACCGGATACTGCCTGAAAAATGATATTGGTATTAAGAAAGATGACTGATGAATCATTACTGGTTGTGATATTGCCAGCAGAATAGAATATTGAATTATATCCCATACCCCCTATGGTCTGATTTCCCATTACTATTGTTGAATACTGGTTATTTACAGTATGACCATAGGAATGTGGTAATCCGTATGTAGAGGATAAAAGGAATATAAGAACGATTGCGGGTAACACACGCATGGGCGGTTATAGGGATCATATATTAATCATTACCGTGGCAAGCCCTAACAGACATTTCGAACACGATTTATAATACCTTCCTAAAAATCGGTGACTTTCAATATTATTTCTTGGCTTCGATACGAAGGCCATGCCACTTCACCTCGTATCCGGCTTCAATTAGAGCCTCGGCAGGTGAAAATCCCATGAATTCAAGATAATCCACCATGGCTATGGAGTCTGGATAGAGTTCCCTGAGATGTTTAATCATTTCCTCACTCAGTTTCTTTTTATTGTTAACCGCATTACTTGCTTTAACCTGTTCAATTGATGTATTCTTTTTCTCCTCGTATTCCTGCCTCTTAAGAAGAAATTCGTAAGCATCGGTGAAATTAAATTCAGATTTCATGCAATTTGCACCCTTGGGACACTTCTGACCAGATTCCACTATGCAAAAAAGGGCACAATCATGACCGGCCTTTCGAATGCTCTCCATGATGCTATAATCTTCTTCATAATAATTGGGTCTTGTGACCAGAATCATTATTTTTTTCTTTCCCAATGATAGTGAATAATCGGCATAAAACTTGTTTCCCATCACCTGAACCGGCTCAGGATTATCGTCAAAATATGAATGATAGACACCATGATTTACCTCACTTACACTGCCAGTATATTCACTTACAGAACTATCCAGATGATATGCATATTCGGCCTTTCCCTGAATATTTTTGAGATTAACCTGCGCATCCATTTCCCAGTTGGCGAATTTCATAAGAAATCTTACAAGCAGGGCAAATTTATAACCATATCTTTCACTGTGCTCCTTAATCATAAGCGGGCCACTTAAGGTAATTGATGATTCAACCGAATCTGATTGAAGCGTGTAGAGAAGCCCAAGACTCCTGGCCTTCCTCACAATACGATTTATGCCCTCCTTCATTTTGACACTCATTGTGAGGCATTTGAGAATTACCGTCTCAATCTGTTCCATATTGAACTTTTTTGCCAGCTCATCATAAGAAATATTAGGTATAGCTTCCAGTATCTGTTCATTCTCCTTGTCAGCATACATTGATCTGCTTACCTCATCCACTGAGCTATTCAATTCTTCTGCAACTTTTGCCAGTATCTGTTCTCTGCTTTCGGGAGAGATGGGCGGCACCTTAGTATGTTTGAATATTGTCGATCTAACGAGCTCAGCATTGAGGTTCGCTGGTGGTGTCAATTTTGAGAATCGAAACATTATGAGAGCCAGACCACGAATAATCTTTGGATTCTGTATCTTTAACTCCAGTATCCTGATCTCCCTTTCAATCTCCTCCCTTGAAGTTCCTATATGCGTTCTGAATAGATCCAGAACCGCGGAACAGTAATCACTGTTTTCCTGCGTAAGGAAAACCGATCTGACTGTACCATTCCTGCTCTTCCTAACTGTCATTAGTTGAACCGGGAACACCCTTTCTCCTCCTCCGTGACGTATTATATTCAGAAGTGCCCTTTGCCACTATTTCGTATAAAATTGAATGCTTTCCCTCCGACTGCCTTAAAAGTCTTCCCAGTCGTTGCCGGAACTGTCTTGTGCTTCCTGAACCGCTGAGAACGATACCAACCGATGCATCGGGAACATCGATCCCCTCATCAAGAACCCTTGATGTTGCAAGCACGGAAATCTCCCCGCTTCTGAACATTTCAAAGTATTCTTTTCTTTCAGGGCCTTGCGTGAGATATGTAATGCATGGCACAAGAAATTCCTTTGATATAAGGTATGCAGTGGCAGTATCTTCCGCAAAAATAAGGGTCTTTTTCCCCCTGTTCTGTGACAGTACATACCTCACAGCATCAACCTTTATCCTGGCACTGAATGCAATCTCCCTTGCCTTTCTCCATGCCATGAGTGCTTCTCTGCCTTCAGGATTCCACGACGACATGATAAACTTCTCAAAATCCCAGGGTCCGCGCATGGTGATTCGGTGTTTCCTCAGGTATGATGTGAATATTTCCCTGTTTCTTTCATATTCCTCCTCTTCTTCCTGCTCCAGATCAACAGGTATTCTAACAATGTCATAACCTGCAAGAAATTCTGTCAATTCCTCATAACCCAGTTCAAAAATTTTTCCCCCCATGGTTATTTCAAGCGTTTCATGAAGCATATCAAGACGTTCAAGTGTTGCGGTGAGTCCCAGTCTATAAGGCGAAGCAAACATCCTCGCAATCTCTCCATATCTTTCAGATGCAAGATGATGCACCTCGTCCACCAGGAGAAATTTAAATCTGTTTCCCAGTTCTTCAGCCATCAGATATGCAGAATCATATGTGCAAACACTTATTGGCTTAATGTCCTTTTCCCCACCGCCTATCTGTCCTATTTCAACACCAAGGACATTTTGAAGTTTGGTTCTCCATTGCTGAATTAGCTCAATGGTTGGTGCTATTATTATGGTTGATACAGAGAGTTTTACGATAGCTTCTATGCCAATGTGTGTTTTCCCGGCAGCTGTGGGCAATACCACGATTCCTCTCATATTATTCGCTGACCACATATCTATGGCCTTTTGTTGATATGATCTTAACTTTTCGTTATGGGACAGATTCAATCCTTTTTCATCAGGGAAAACCCTGTCCTCTGCTTCCGGATATCTCTGCTTTAATGTAAAATATTCGTATGCAGGCGCCCTAAAGGACTGTATTCTTTCATCATAAAGCGCAATGGATGAAATATTTTTAGGTGGATCCTGAATGAGAATGGTTCCTCTTGAGAAGGTGAGAATCATTGATTTCATATGAAAGATAAACTAATTAATGTAACTGTAAGGATAGCCAAATTAATGCTCTCTCTTCCACCAGCAGCATAAGATAATTCGCATTCCTCAAAAGGGAAGAATTAAGCATTCATTAATCTGAGTAATCTTAATTTATCATACCAGTATGATCATATATGAGATATCTAAAATATGGAAAGAGCGGAATTTATGTATCGGAAATAGCCCTGGGAGCAATGACCTTTGGCGACAAGAATAGCTGGAAACTGGGCGGCCTTTCGCAGCAGACTACCAATGAAATGGTCAAAAGGTCATATGACTATGGTATAAATCTATATGATACAGCAGATGTATACGATGAAGGCGAATCAGAAAAAGCCCTTGGTATTGCTGTAAAGGATTTCAGAGATGAGATTCACATTGCCACAAAGGTCAGGGGAAAAACAGGTAACGGAATAAACAATGTTGGTCTTTCCAGAGCCCATATTTCAAAGTCGGTTAAGGGGAGTATGAAGAGATTGAATACAGATTATATTGATATTTATCAATTCCATTCCTTCGACTACCATGTGCCATATGATGAGAGTATAGAAGCAATGCAGGATTTAGTTGAAAGAGGAGATGTCTTCTATCCCGGTGTGTCCAATTTCACAGCATGGCAGATGGCTACTTTCAATGCCATTGCACGGGAAAAGGGATATGAGCATTACCAGAGCGCTCAGATGAATTATTCCCTCCTGAACAGGGATATTGAACATGAAATTTTACCTTATATGGAAAATGATAACATGACCCTCCTGGCGTGGAGCCCTCTTCATGGCGGAGTTTTGTCAGGTAAGTACACGTCAAAGATTAATTTGAAACCTGGAACAAGAATGGGGGACCGCGGATTTGTCTTTCCAAGATTTGATGAGAAAAGATACCCTGCCATATTGACAGAAATGGAGAAAGTTGCGTCAGAGCAGGGATGCAGCGTTGCCAATGTTGCCTTATCATGGCTTAGAGCAAAAAAGGTCGTCATAATTCTTGGTGCAAGAACCCTTGAACAGTTTGAAGAAAATATGAAATCCATTGACGTGAACCTGACCACTGAACAGATCCAGAACCTTGACAAGGGATCAGAGGAAAGAGAACAATATCCTAACTGGATGATAGGGAGAATGGATAGGGGAAGAACCTTCGAAATAGCATAAATTACCACCACATTTCTTATTTTATCCTGCGGAGAATGTGTGTATTAATTGTGTCTCTTAGATTACATTTATTCCTGTTTATGTTAAATCAGGCAAAGCATTAATTATCAATTCAACACTCAAGAGATAGATCATAATGAAATGGGTAACAAGGGAACACGCAAAAGTAGACAGGATAGCATGCCCGTGGTTGATTTCAAGGTTTGTTGACAAGAACCCGGAATTTATCTTTGCTCCAAAGGACGAAGTAATGAAAATTGCAAAAACTCAGGGAGCAATACCTTTCGATATTCCAGGAGCAGAACTCCATCATTTTACGGAGAACAACTATGAATTTGTCAGCTTTGATGCAATCATAAAAAAATATAAACTTAAAGACCCGGCTCTCCTTGAATTTGCAAAGATTGTAAGGTCTGCCGATTCAAGCCCTCCTGATGCAAAACCTGAAGGGGCAGGACTTGAAGCTGCTGCACTTGGCTTCAGACAGATCGCAAAAGATGACCATGAAAACATGAAATTGCAGTTTCCACTGTATGATGCCTTATATGCGTACTGCAAATGGAAGATTGAAGAAGGGGGAAAATTGGAGCATTCCTGATTCAATTAGATTTCACAACAGAATTTTGAGTTATTATGGTATAATATTTATTCTTCAGATTATTTGTTCAGAAACTATTGAAATGGTTCATAGTCATCCTCTACAATAAACTGCCTCAGGCTCCTGTTTACTTTCTTCCAGAGGTCACTCTTTCTAAAAAGATATGATTTTTCCATGCTTGTGAGACTGATTCTGACATCTTTTCCAAAGGTCTCAAATTTCTTATATTCGCCAAGAACCAGAGATTCAAACATCGTTTCCATAAAAACAAGATAATTGTTTCTTCGGTATGATTCCTTTTTTTCTCTGGATAATTTTGCGCTTATATGGCTCGCAAGAAGGAGGAAAAACCTTCTTTTCCCAATCTTGTGAAATGGATAACCATTTAACGTGAGAATATCTTTGAATGAATAGTTGCATCCGATTATGAGATCTTTGATTAATGAGATTTTCTTCTTCAATGACAGGCGTTTAAATCCGGGTCTCTTTTCCAGATCAAGATTGTGGAATATGAGACCATCTCTCCTCGGCTCCATTATCTGTGTGGGATAATGTGATATTGGCCCATTGATTGAGATTCGCGCAAAGAGATCAATATCTTCAGAAACCTTCAGATTTCTCCATGCTCCGGCTTCCTCGATCATCTCTCTCGGGATAATTGAGAATTCAGAGATGAGCACTCTCTTCTCCCTGAATCTTAGATATGAGAAAATGAGATCAGAATAATCGATTTCGTATTCCTTTTCTGAATCAAACATGATTATGTGGGAACCCCTCAATTCAAGGAATGCAAGATTCTTTGCAAGCCCACGGCTCATCCCGGGCCTCTCAAAAACCCTGAAATTTTCTATAGAATCCTTTATACCCGCAAGTGAATCGGGATGGATTGGAAACAGACTCGTGTTGATAATGGCAATTTCATAAGGTTCTCCTATTTCCTGAGCTATCTTGTCAATGCTCATTATGGATTCTTCAATAAACTGGTCCCTTCCCTCGAAGACAGTAAGGAAAGTTAGAAACAACTCCTTTTTTGAAATCTTTCTTAATTCGTATGTTTTACTTGATATAGAAGAATATGTTTCTGACAACATAACTACATACATAAAAGAAAATTAAACTTGTTGTTCGATAAATCAGATTTCGTTTCACTTCATTATTTACGAATCAGGAAGTTTTTATGTGTTTGAATGAAAAAAGAGTCATCGCTGAATTAGAGGATAATTGATGTAAGCTCCCTGACGGTCTCCATATTCTGAATATTCATTATTGAGTTCCAGAGCTCTATTTTCCTCTTTCCTTCAAGTAAGGAGGTATTCTCCATGAATTTCTTTTTGAGGGATTCCCGGTCAGGATGGACTATTTCAAGCCAGTCTATTTTCTCCGATATTATGCGATTGTCAGTAGTATGAAAAATAACCTTTGACATCCACTTTTCCGGATACAGATCATCGCATTCATCGTCAAGATAGATCCTGAGTTTCGATACATAATCCTTTATTTCCAGGTCCTGAATTGAATTCCCGGATACGGAAAGAATATCCAGACTCTGATTTTTGAGAATCATTCCCAGCATTCTTTCCAGTTCACTGAATTTTTCACCCCTCTTCCGGGATTCCTCCAGTTTTACCATGATATATGAATTGACACCAACCTCCAGTTCCTTGAGGGTTTCACCATAAAGATCGTTGTTCTTCATCATCTTGCTCAGGATATGCACCGGTCCCTGAAAGAGTCGGTCACCAGGATAATATTTAAATGCTGTTTTCAGGAGATACCAGCTCTTCCCCAGCCCTTTGCTTATTCTTTCAGGGTCAAAATCCTCAGTATAATTTCTCACAAATGAAGATTCGGGAAGAAGGAAATCATAAACAGGAACTGCGATGTTTGCAGATGACATATATCCTATGATCCCCCTTGTACATGATACTGCTGTCTCATATGGTGATAGATCAACCTGCTGCAAGTCCATCTCATTTCTGATTCCTCCCGCAGAAAATGCGGTTATAGTCATTGCAATTGCCGATCTTTCAAGAGAGGCTGAATCTGCCACACACAAAGACGCACATGCCCCAAGCGGTCCCAGTGTTAGCGTTGGACTGAAACCCCGCCGGTAGTGTGAAGGCATCATCGATTCTGAGATTCTTGCAGCAATTTCATATCCTGATATGAGAGCAAGAAGGAATGTTGAACCCGACACCTCCTTTTCTTCAGAGAAAGCCATTAATGGAGGTATAATGGCAGCGCCGGGATGAATCATTCCCGGACTGAATTCGTCATCATATTTGAGGACTTTCAGGTAGAAAGAATTACACGCGGCCGCACCGAGCATACTCATCTTCTTTCTGGAAAGAAAATCCATTGACTTTCTGTTCTGATCAAAAAGTAAACCCATTTCTCTGGAGAAACCCTGACTCTCTAAGGCTTCAGTTCCCTTCATAATGACTCCTATATTATCAGCTAGAATCAGTTTTCCATATTCGAGAACTTTTTGTGGAATCTGTTCTTTGTCGATATTGCTTAAAAAACGGCAGATATTGTCGAGGGTC
>JAKATR010000035.1:14873-16593 GCA_021818675.1 Thermoplasmata archaeon
GTTGAATAATAACTATTCCTATTGTATTGGAACTCCCATGAAGATTTATCATGCTAACGGAGGAGTTTTAAACGCTTCCCGATCAACTTCAGCCGTGCAGGTAAGCTTTTGTCCATATTTTTACCAAATAAATTTAACAGAAAAGGGGTTGGCTAACTATACATGCTGGTCTGTTGACTTCAATGGGTCTCATTATTACGCATTACCGTCAGTAACCATCAATGAAACCAATGGTACATATAACTATACGGTTTGTAATTTGACAAATTATAACATAGAACAGCCTAATGGAACAATTGTTGTTAATGGTAAATCGGTTAATCGCTGCATTACATTTGTTGGATTTGCAATTCTAAAGGGGATAGTTTCTCCACCTAATGCAATTCTGAAAGTTAACGGTACTATTGTAAAATTGAATGAGAGCGGAACATTTTGCATTAAATTAAAACCCGGGAGTTATAATATTAGCATTTCTTGCAGTGGATATGAGACCTTTAACCATGATGGGTTTAGACTTTCCATAGCAACCACTATTCTCACGGTTCGTCTGGTCAGTGATGGTTCTACCCTGTTGTATAAAATAGTATATGTATCCATTATATTTGGAGCTGTATCTCTGGTTATACTGTACGTTTTTTACCTGAGAAAGAAGGGAAAATATTGAAATTTTCAATCCACTTGCTAAAACTCAATCAAATGTAAATCGTATTGTCTTAACCTGAGGTTCAATCTTCTCCTTTATAATTTCGTGGAATTCCTTTCCGCTTGCAAGAGATTCCTCACATATTTTAACAGTGGTTTCATGATCCAGTTCAAACTTTGTTCCATTGCGACGATAGATTACGGTCTTTCCCAGCTGCTCGCATTCAATTCCCATTCTTACCATCCTTCTTAGTTACGGTAACCTTCAGCCCGGAGACATTCTTTACAGTTACGTTGTCACCTACCTTAAATTCCTCATCATCCGGGAATACAGCACGCCATGTCTGACCATCTATCCTGACCATTCCAAAGGCCCTGTCATTCTTTACAACGGTTGCAGGTTTTCCAACCATGCTCTTTGCACCAGTGAAAACTCTACCGCCACGGGGGTACCATATCAATAACCGGTAAAACCATACCCCAAAGAAGAATGAGAGAACAGTATCAAGTAAGAGCAGAGCATAAACGATACCGTTCTGAAGCATGTAGTGTTATTTCATAATGAGATATAATATTTAATGGGATCATCAACCAGATTGAATATGGATTTACCAATCAAATAGCAAGAAACTCCGATCTTCAGAGAGGAGATGAATTGTGAAATATTTATCGGTTGTCAAGATATTGTGTAAGTAATGATTAAGACACTTCGTGTGCGATTATATCCAAATGCAGAACAGAGGGTTCTTCTGGAAAAGCATTTCGGAGCGTGCAGGTTCGTTTATAATCAATTCCTTGAAGTCAGGACAAAATATTATTCTGAACACAGGAATGAAAGGAAGAATAGGCTTTCAGTATTTGATACAATGAAAATGCTAACTGATCTGAAAAAAGATCTAACGTGGCTGAATGAAGTAAATTCGCAAAGTCTCCAGCATTCTCTTGTGGAACTGGATAAATCCTTCAGGTCTTTTTTCAGGCATAATGGCTCTTACCCAAATTTTAAGTCAAAGAAAGGCAATCAATATTTCATCGTTCCCTCTGGTTTTAAGGCAGAGGGAAATAAATTAATTCTCCC
>JAKATR010000010.1 GCA_021818675.1 Thermoplasmata archaeon
CCAACCATATGATCAGAAATCCGAGGAATGCATCTGATTTACTTTCAAATGCATTTCTTGCATATTACATCCATAATCAAGGGTATGGAAAATCGACTGAACAGCTTGCTAATAGTATACATTCAGCATCCGAATCTGAAGTGAAGACTCTTTTTTCCAGTTTTCTCAAATCTTCTTCATATGCCAGATCACTTTTAGCGCTCCATACAGAACATCTTAAGGAAAAATTTGCCCTATTGGATAAAGCCATGGCCATCAGACTCTCAAATGAATTGAATAATGGAAAGAATGGGAATACTCATCCATTCAAAACTAATAATAAAAATACAAAATTAGTAAGCATTAGAACAACAAATAATGCACCGTCTATTCCTGGCTGGGTATTATCCTCACCAGGGCAATATGAATATGTTGTTATCAATTATTTTACTTATACGATTTGGTGGGATACCTTTACTTATGGAGAACAGGATGTTATCTATAATCTTTATTCAGGCAGTGCTGCTCAGAATTATTATAATTCTATTAATGGACAGCTACAAGATGAGAGTTTGATAGCAGGTGGTATTGTAGCATTTATTGTTGGAGCGTTTATAGGTCCATTAGCCCTTTTGGCTGAGGTGACAATACCCGCTCTCGCAGCACAGAGTATTGCTTTTCTTGCAGGAATAGCCACAGCATTATACGCTTATAATCCATTGATCAGTAGTTACACCGCATTGTATGAATCAGATTATGCAAATCAGAATTCCGGGGATAAATACATGTTCCTCTATGAAACCAGTAACTATTATTACCCCTGGTACGCAGTAGGTGCCCAAGCTTCTTCATTTGGAGTGAATGGGATACTTTCTAACGGTAACACAAATACTGTTTTGCCAATTGAAGACTGGCTTGGTGCCTATGTACCTATACCTGGTGCCCCGGCTGCATATGCCCAGTATATATCAAGTTCTTGCAATCACTTTGGTACAGGCCAGTGGAAATATGTTGGTTCTTAAACCAAAACTTCCAAATATATTTGTTAATTGGAGATTAAAATTATGATTAATCTGTATAGTCTATGGACTTATTCACAACCACTTGGAAAAATAATTTTTGTTCTTTTTTTTATTAATATATCAAATTTTGGATTTTTTTTGAGAGGTTTGTCAATGAAATCTGACAGAAAATACTATATTAAAAGTTTCAAAAAACTTTTAGAAATACGCTCCAAAAAGTGGAATATTACAATTGACAAAGATGAGGATAAGGTCATAAACGAATTGATTTCAAATCTGAAACACCACTTTTTAATTTCAGGATTTTTCTGGTTTTGGCCAATTTTATACTCTATGGTTGCACAAAGTTCCTGGAGTTCACACATAACGCTTTTGGTAATCTGTGTTATCTGCGTCTCACTATTTTTTATTAACGGTTACTTTAGAGGTAAAACCGAAAAGAAGATAATATTGTCTGCGGTGAAACAATAACACCCAATTTCTTTGACATGATTGAGTGTGAAATGTATGTGTCGAATTTGTGGAACCACTTTGGTACTGGACAGTGGAAATATGTTGGTTCTTAAACCAACATTTTAACTATTTTTATTTGTTGATGTTGAAATGAGTTTTACTATAGGGGAAGGATTCATGGAAGCGTGGCTTTTGTCTGGACCACTTGTGTATGTTGTATTATTTCTGTTTTTTTTTGAAACTGGTTTTACATCCTACTTCGGTTTGTGGCTTACATCAAATTTAGAAAAGAAAAATTATTATAAAAGTTACAAAAGAGGGCTGGAACGCTTATCAAGGAAAAAAGATCTAACATATGTTGAAGATCAGGATAAAGTTATAAGTAAATTGTTTTCAAATGAGAAACGCCTATATAGAAACATAGGCATTTTTTCAGTTTGGCCGCTTTTGTATGTAATATTTGCACAGAGACCCTGGATATCACATCGGGTACTGTTAGGAATAGAGATTGTGAGTGCAGCACTAGTGTTTGTTGAATTTTACAAAAGAAATAGAGTTGCAAGGAAGATAATATTTTCTGCAATGAAACATTGATTCACATCTAAGGTCCTGATTAATCAATTTTTCTGAATGTAAACAAGATTGTGACATAGGTTTTTTCATTTGGAGTGAATGGGATACTTTCTAACGGTAACACAAATACTGTTTTGCCAATTGAAGACTGGCTTGGTGCCTATGTACCTATTCCTGGTGCCCCAGCTGCATATGCCCAGTATATATCAAGTTCTTGCAATCACTTTGGTACAGGCCAGTGGAAATTGTTGGTTCTTAAATCCAATATTTTAATTCTCTTTATTTGTTGAGGTTCTAAAATGATTATCGATGTTTTATTTGACAGATTGGGCTACTCACAACCTATTAGTTTCATAATTTTTGCGGATCTCTTTGGTTTAGTGGGGGTAAATGAATCGCATTTTTCTTCTCAGTAAAGTCTGTATCTAAGCCTAAAACTCTTAATTCTCACTGGGTCGATCCAATCATTATTCAATCTAATCCCGGAAAAGGTATATTGCTTTATTCACATAGAATTGTATTCCTTTGCTTGCCCCCAGAATGTTAAAAAGATCCATAAAAAATATTTCTTTCAAAATGTAAAATGCTGTATGATCAGAATGATAGTTCATTCTTTAAATCATTTAACAGATCGTCGTTTATTTTAACACTTTCTTTGTATGTCTTGTGGTCTGTAGTCATAAAGACATTCTTTGAGTTTTTAAATAATCTGATCTCATCTTTATTGAATCTGAATTTCAAATATTGCACGGTTGATTCCAGAACATCTGTCGATCTGCCTTCCTCAGGAATGGCCCTTTTTTCGTTTCCGTCATATATTAAAACGATGTGCTCCTCAATTCCCGCAAGCTTTGGTAGTTCCCTGACCAGCTCTTTCTCATCTGTTATCTCTATAAACATGGTAACGCTGAATTCATTGCTTTCGGGCATCTGTTCATTGTACACCCTGATAAGTCGCTTTATTTCATCCTCATCGTGAACATTTTCAACGTATATCATTTCATTTATCTGGTTAAGCAAAGTTTCTCTGCATTCAAAAAGAAAACTGAAAGTTTTTGACGAAATACGGCGTAACGCCTTTAATTTAATTATGTCCTTCCGGTTTTTTTCTACAACTTTTGAAAAATCTTCGGGAGAAGATACCTCCTCCCGTGTTATTGCATTCATCAGACCACTCAGTTTGTTGTCTTAAGTTTGGATAGTGTTTCTTCGTATTTCTTGGCGTGGGATTTTTCAGCTTTCGAGAGGATTTCAAACCAGTGAGCAATATCTTCAAACCCTTCCTCTCTTGCTACCTTGGCAAATCCAGGATACATCTGTGAATATTCATAGGTTTCTCCAGCTATTGCTGATTTGAGATTTTGTTCAGTTGTTCCTATTGGCTCTCCTGTTACGGGGTCTCCAACGGTTGCAAGATATTTGAGATGCCCAAATGCATGTGCTGTTTCTCCATCTGCAGTTGACCTGAAAACCTGTGAAATCTCCTGCTGTCCCTCTTCATCTGCTTTCAGGGAGAAATATAGGTATCTTCTATTTGCCTGACTTTCTCCAGCAAAACCGGCTTTTAAATTTTCAAGTGTCTTCGATTTTTTTAATTCCATTATATCACTGGTTTTGCATTTCTTCAAAATATAATAATCTTTGGTGCATTAATTATTATATAATAATCATTCTAACATTGACCTGCCTGAGCTAATAAGAAACATAGCCAGATCTCTTCTTAAAGTTTCAACTCCTTCTAATTTAAACAACTCTCCATCAAACTTAATCTCCGTTTTTTTTGGTGTGTTGACACGTATTTCTCCATTTTTGAATTCTACTGGAATTGCGTCCCTTAATGGATCAAATAAAGGCATATCTTTAATTTCTATTGGTACCACCTTTAAACCTGTTTTTCCATGGAGGCTCCCTGGAAAACGAATTAATCTATGAATATCGGTACTCACTGGTTCATCTATTTCGCATGCGTTTCTGTTTTTTACAATTTTGACAGCATATTCCAATACCTGCATATCACTTTCTTCAAAAAACTTATATTTTTCAGGCCCTTTCTTTGATAAAACGGAACCACGGTTCCTGTTACTTCCTATTTTTCCAGCAGGTCTCTTCATTCCTGAAATGTATCCATTTCTGATTCGACCATCAGGAAATATCTCATTTAAACTTCCTTCGTCATTTCCCTTTATGCAACCTTCTATTATATTGCAGAAAATCTCATCTATCTCAGCGAGCCACCCCTGACCTTCATTCCTGATGAGTCCCGAATTCTGCTTAATTTCCTTGGCAGTAATCCCTTCTCCTCTAACAAGATTTGCAATTTCACGCCGTGAATCGGACGAGAGCGCGTAAACTCTTTCACTCTTTATGTGTACGTGATAACCACGTCCACCTGAAAAATATAGTGATATCTCATTTTCATTGAATTGTAACATACCCATCAGATATTTTTCAATCAATCTCATGGTATGTTTTTTGACCTCAGCAAGTATTTCTTCATACGACATCTTGTTTGCTCCCTCTATGTGGTCTGCATCAAGATCAAATATAAGTTCAGCGCCTACCCACTCCTTTTCAGCCATAATCCTTTCCAGAGGTTTGTTATAATATGCAATGGAATAGTAAAGGTGCTTTGGAACAATTCTCCTTATGAAATTACTAAACTCAATAATTGAGGATATTTCACCATGCCGGGTCATTGGTCCATTAAATGGAATGTACCCTATCTCTCTGGAATTAAACTTGTCTGGCAACTGCAGTGTTACCTTTTCATAATAGTTCTTAAATTCTCTTCTTAGAAATTCCTGTTCGCCTGTTATGATTACCCATGATAGATATATTAATAAAAGTTGTATTTACAGATTATGAAGACGATCGCCATTGCAATATTTTTTGTGTTAATGTTGGCAATGCCCGTGTCGATCACTTCATACAATAATTTAAAATCAAATTCAACTCCAATAAATTTCACTGAAATAGGAAATAATTTTAACAAAACGGTTAACCTCAGCCATGTTTTATATTTTAATAATCAGAAATATTTTACCGATGTGGAAAAATGCCTGAATACTGATAATGTTAATTTTCAGTCAGGTAAAAATTATATAGATATTTATGGGAATCTTTCAAAAAATTCCTTTAACTCCATTGAAAAATATGGGAGCACCTTCAAAATCCTGAATAACACAAATTCACAAAATGCTATCCCTCTTGTTCATTACATTCCCTTGGTTAATAACAATGGAGAGCCACCATATGTTCCACAAAATATCTGGAGTGCGTACAACATTACAGGTTATTCAACAAAATATGGAGGAGCAAGTGAGACCGTTGCAATAGTTGATGCTTATGGTTCTCCTTTTCTATCATATGATGTATCTGTTTTTGATGGAATTAATAATTTGCTGCCGGCAAATATATCAATATATGAACCCCTGGGTCCGATAACCCAGTCTAATTTTAACTGGTCGATAGAAACATCCACGGATGTAGAATGGGTTCATGCTATGGCCCAAAAGGCGCATATTCTTCTGGTTCTTGTTCCATCAGCAAGTTCAGAATTTCTTCAGGAGGCAATAAATTTAACAATAGAAAACGGGATGGCAAACGTCATCTCACTCAGCTGGGGACTTTCCGAGAATGAGATGCCTCAGGGAGTACTTAGTGAATACTCTGCTTCATTTAAAATGGCAGCCCTTGATCATATTACGGTTGTGGCGGCAAGTGGAGATCATGGGGCATATAATGGTGGAAGCACACTTCAGGTGAATTTCCCAGCTTCCTCTCCATACGTAACAGGGGTTGGCGGAACATCGCTCTATGCAAAAAACGGGGTCTTTTCACAGACTGCCTGGGGAGGTGGATCAGGGAAATCGAGTTATGGAAGTGGTGGCGGTTTCAGTACTGTATTTAGTGCTCCGAAGTGGCAGGATCCATATGGCTATAACAATACCATGAGAGGTGTTCCCGATGTTTCCCTTGATGCAAATACCCAGCCTGGTGTCATAGTGATCGATGAAAACTATGAATACGGTGTTGGAGGGACAAGCATTGCGGCCCCTATGTGGGCCGGTATGATAGCCATACTTGACCAGGTGAGCGGCCGGAGTTTAGGCTTTCTCAATCCGCTCCTCTACCAGATATCAAGAACAGGTTACTATGGAAAAGCCCTAGAAAATGTTTCTACCGGGACAAACGGATATTATTATGCCAATTATGGGTGGAACCCTGTTACAGGTCTGGGAACACCTAACCTTGGATGGATGGTAAAGGCAGTTCTTAATTTAACGGGAAGTGCTGGAAATGAAGCAGTATTTTCACCTCCAAAAGATATGACAGATTTCAATATTACAACAAATCTAAACCTTACAAGCTCCAATATTTCCACTAAAAATGGAACTACTTACAACTTTCTTTCACTCCAATATACTCCTAAATTTGGAATCTTCAGCGGAATAGAGGAATCGAATAACAGCTATGGGGCACTTATTTTGCTTTCAACAGCAAATGGCAATTATTCTTATTTTTTCAATGTTATAAGCCATAAAAATCTTAAATTGTGGATCAGTTTTAATGGAGGAATTTTAAGTGCAGGGGTCGATGGATATTACCATTCCTTTAATATTTTCCCTGAATATCTTTATGCTTCTTACATAGCCATTGGAGTGGATAGAACCGGAATATACGGCAACCTTTACGGCTTTCCACAAGCATCGTTCTCTTATCCAGACATAATTGGGGGTTCAAGTTATGTTGCAAATACGTATTATAATTTATTTATCAACAACTCGGCCCCGGAAAATTATTCTATGGTGAATGTTTCTTCAGGCCATGGAGGACTAACTTTCTCTTATGGAAAACCTACAATGCCTTCCGTTAATGCTATAAGCAATGTTCTGGGTGATAATATCCAGATATTATTAAGTCTTAACCAGACTTCAGGTAATATTACGGGTATCCTTTCGCAGAAATCAGTAAACGGAACTTTTTCCGAAAATGGGAATGTTATAAATTCACCCCAATTTAATTTCCAGCCTCCCGGAAATTATAACATATCTTATTCTTCAACTGATCTGAACACTTACATAGACATCTCAATTCCTTCTACAGTAAAGGCAACGCTCAATATATCCTCATTTGTAAATTCATCAAACAATTTCTATACAAATATAACTGTTGACTACTTCCTGAAGCTTGAAGGTGGAAACAGATCCACTTTGTATTTTCCCGGAGAAAACAATTCAATTTATATGACTGAGGAAGGGTTTAAAACATTCAATTCAGTTGTAAACATCAGCGGTAAAAATCTAACGGTTAAACTTATACCTAATCGGGTCAGATTACTCATAACAACAAGCCCTGGAAACGCAACCGTAAACGTCAATGGACAGGCAGGCAATGAAATTAATGGTACTGCTGAATTTCTTGTGGAACCCGGAAGGATATTAATTGCCATATCTCACACAGGTTTCGTCTCTATTAATTCCACGCAATATATTTACCCCGGACAGAACAAAACTCTTAATCTGATCCTGACACCCAATCAAAAAATGGTTGCCATAAGCGGAGTAATTCGAAATTCCAAATATTATTTTGGGGTATCCTCGGTTAAGGTTGAATATAACAATTCAGATTATTCGTATTCTGATAGTAGCGGTTTTTATACAACCTATGTGCCGGTTGGCTCAGCCAATATTACTTTTAATGCCACTTTCTATACTCCATATGTTGTTTCGGAAAATTCTACAAAAGACAGTACCATAAATGTGAATATATCATTTTTCCTGAATCCATCAACCATAAACAATCCGGCTATAACCCTGGACAGAGCCATCCCGTTACTGTTTTTTACTCTATTTCTTAGCTGGACCCTCTCCAGCCAGACCTCGGTCAGCTATATAGAAGTGCATTATTACCAGCTTGGTACAAAAAACAACAATACATTAAAACTGGGTTCCGGTTCAACATTCACGTTTATAAATGGAATCTTTCCTGGTAATAAATATGTAATTTATATTGAAGTAATCCTTACAGATGGTCAGTATATATTCTCAAACGGGGTTGAAGTATCCTATTCTAACTTATCGTTTCTCGCTCTGAATGCCTCTATTGTGGCATTTATTGCCCTTGCCTCATATTCTTTGTCAATTTCAATAAAAAAACGTGCAAGGAGAAAAAAAGCATTTAAAAAGCTACTTGAAGAAACTTATGGAAGCAGTAAAAAATGGAAATGAGATCAGGATATTCTGAACTCAACATTTTGAGATAGTGGTAGTGTTTTGCCATAATTCTTTGAAACTGTTTGTCGTCTCATGTATCCTTTCCATGCATCACTTCCGCTCTCTCTTCCTCCGCCCGTATTTTTCTCTCCTCCAAAAGCTCCCCCGATCTCTGCTCCGGCTGTGCTTGTGTTTACATTTGCTATACCGCAGTCAGATCCTGATGAACTGAGAAAAGCTTCCTCCTCTCTGATATCGTTGGTGAATATAGCTGAAGAGAGCCCCTGAGGAACAGAATTGTGAATTTTTATGGCTTCTTCGATTTTCTCGTATTTGAAAACATATAAGATTGGCGCAAAGGTTTCATCATTGGATATTGTAACCTTGTCATTTGCCTCTATGATAGTCGGTTCCACGTAATATCCATTTTCAAGGCCTTTTATCTTCAGGATATTACCGCCGGAAAGCACTTTTCCACCCTGTTTTACAGCCTCTGATACAGTTTTCTGATATGTTTTCACAGCTGATTCGTCTATGAGAGGTCCAACCAGGGTTTCGCTTTTCAGAGGATTGCCAATGTTTACACTTGAATATGCCTGAATCAGGTCTGATGTAAAGCTCTTATAAATTGTGCTTTCTATTATTGCCCTTCTCGTTGTTGTGCATCTCTGACCTGCAGTAGCAAGTGCTCCAAACAGCAGGCCCTTCATCGAAATAGATCGATCTGCTTTGGATGATACTATTACTCCATTATTTCCTCCGAGTTCCAGAATTGATCTTCCCAGTCTTTCCGCCACATTTTTACTTATTATTTTACCGGTCGCTACGGACCCTGTGAAAGAAACAACAGGAATTCTTGGATCTTTGCTTAATAGTTCTCCGATCTCTGCGCCGCCACCACATATCGTTGAAAATATTGGTGGAACCGATTCTTTTTCCATTACTGATGCGACGACTTTTGTCACGGCTATGGCTGAGAGGGCAGCTTTGCTTGACGGTTTCCATATTACAGAATCACCACATACTGCTGCGATAAATGAATTCCATGACCAGACTGATGATGGGAAGTTAAAAGCTGAAATAACACCCACTGGTCCAACTGGCAACCATTGTTCATACATCCTGTGAAATGGTCTTTCACTGGCCATTGTGAGTCCAAACAATTGTCTTGAAAGCCCCAGAGCATAATGTCCAATGTCGATCATTTCCTGAATTTCGCCCTGTCCTTCTGAAATTACCTTACCAATTTCCAGCGATACTATCAACCCCAGATCTTTTTTTGAATTTTCCAAGGCGTCAGATACTTTTTTGATAAACTCCCCCCTCTTGGGTGCAGGGACCTGTGACCACTCTTCAAAAGCTTTTACCGATGTGCTTACCACTGAATTATAATCATTCTCTGTTGCCTGATCGATTGAGCATAGATTGGTGCCATCTATTGGGGATATTGACCTTATCGTGCGGCTTGATTTTCCTTTCTTCCATGAACCTGAAAAGATACCATTCTCCGTTGCACTTATTCCAAGTCTGTTAAATACCTCTTCCTTAACTTTCTCTACTTGCGAAACATCCATTGCCGATTATGAAAACTGAACTAATATGTATATCGGTTGAATTATTAACATGAATGAAAAGAGATTTTTAATTTCACTTCAAAAATTTTCATAAATCAGGATATTCTGCTTATGATCGAACTGGCCAATTCAAGAAGGATTTCAAGATCTGGTGTTTTCTTTGTGTTTTTAAGAGCAGCCATTGCAAGATCCATAAACCACTTTGCTTTGGATATGGAATAGTCGATTCCCCCGGACTTCAGGATAAAGGCTTTTGCTATGTCTACGCTTTCCTTATCCTGCCGCTGTCCATTGATGACAAGTTTCAGATGATTAACCATTTTCTCATCCTGAGATTTCAAAGCGAATATAACCGGTAGAGTTATTGCATTGTGCTTGATATCTGTGAAAATTGGCTTTCCCATTGCTTCTTCAGATCCTACTATGTCGAGAATATCATCGGTTATCTGGAAGGCCATGCCCACGTTATATGCAAATTGAAACATTGAATCTACGGTTATGACATCAGCATTGGCAGCCAACGCAGCACATTTGGCTCCTGCCCCAAAGAAAAATGCAGTTTTACCTGATATGATCTCAAAATACTTCTCTTCAGTGATGTTTAGATTTCCAAGATTTATTGATTCATTGATCTGTCCCTCGGCAAGCTTTGTAGCTGCTGAGGCCATAATTTGAGAAATTTCTGTACCATATTTTGATCCTAACCCATAAGCTACAGCAAATAGATAATCTGCCACAACAATTGCATTTGCCATACCATACTTATAGTTTAAAGATGGTCTTCCCCTTCTGGTTATTGCTCCATCTATTATATCATCATGAACAAGGCTTGCAGTATGAATTAACTCATATGCTATTGCCAGATCAAGAATTCTTTCAATATCGCCATACTGAGAAGATATTTGGTATGCCAGAATTGCCATGAGTGGTCTCAGTCTTTTGCCACCTGCAAGTGATGTGTATCTGGCCATTTCGTCCAAATCAGGGCTCTCACTGACAAGAATTTCATTAATCCTTGTGTTTATTTGCTCAAGCCTCTTATTGAGCCCTGAATTTATCAAAAATGGTTCTTTCATAATAGATCAGGCTTATTCATGATTACAACTTTTAATTTAATTATTAGTAAAAAATTGTTGAAGAGAGTTGTGTTACTTTGAAATTATTTAATTTCTGGACATTACAATTTCAATTGAAGAGACGTTAGATTCTCCCCTTTCTCCTTCTACCACTTCAGTTGAGAGCGTAATGTTCTCATAATTGGCAGTTTGAACAAATTTTCTCTTTGCTATTTCTGCAATGTCAACTGCCTTGCTTATGGCTTTTCCCCTCGCCTTTATGGTTACCTTCTCAATGTTATTATTAAATTGGGTAACTACCGCCAGCACGTAATTCATAGTTGGTTTCTTTCCGACATAGATAATATTTGCTTCTGTCATGTTTGCTCACCTTGTTATTCATCCCGTCATTTTTGTTATTGGGAACCTGAGATACCTGAAAAATCAGCATTTTAATGATGCCGGATTTGTTTCTGTTATCCGCAGGCTTTTTTTCCGGGCTTTTATACGGGAGAGTTTACATCATAATAAGATATAAATCCTTTTTCATGCATATGTATCTTTATCTATGCGCATCCTAATACCGGGGCTATTTCAACCTGATCAATGTTTCTGTAGATCGGACTCCTGAGAACATTCTGATTTCATCCACGGTGATATTTATCTCATCTATAGAAGCACATCTTATGCGTATTGCCAAGTCCGCTTTTCCTGAAAATTCATAAACCTCTTTGAATTTTTCTTTGAGACTCTTGATTGTTTTTCCTGACTCCCTTGTATCAACCCTTACCAGAATTATGGCGTCCTGTCCCTCTTTTTTTGTAATAGTTGTAAACTTCTCAATGATTCCCTCGTCAACCAGACGTTTTATCCTTTTTCTTATGGTGCCCTCAGAAACTCCCATGGCTTTGGCTATCTCTGTGTTTGAAAGCCTGCTATTTCCCTGAAGAATTTCGAGGATCTTGCGATCCCTTTCATCAATGGTAGGATCCATACAAATATACCTTATAACTATCGGTATAGGCCGCCCTGTCCTTTGTCTCCATCCTTTGGTTTTTTATTGATTAATTCCTTCGGAATATTATTGAGTCTGATAATATTTGTTGCCTGCACCATATAAATTGGCAAGCCAGTGTTCGGATCGTTGCCATTCTTCATTATTGCAACAATTTCCATTTTTATCTGTATTTCTGATCCATCACCGAGCTTTACTTTTACCCATTTTGGTTCATCTTCAACAGTAAAATTAACTATTTCTCCATTGTCAGGAAACCCACCTTGATATACCATGAAACTAAATCCATTAAGAGTATTTAACTGACATCATCAATAAGCTCAGCAACTCTCTTATTTTGAGGTAATTGAAATATACTGGAGTCGGAAATCTATAGACCAGATCATTGGACATTAAAAATGAGTACTGTGAAATTCATGAAAAGATCATACAGATCAGTAAAAGTAGATCAACGGTTATGATCTAACAGGTTTATAATTAGGTATTTACTCCCAATCTTGAATCCTTTAAAGATAAGGTACTATTGGATAGGTCAATATAGTAAAAATGCATAATGCCGATACAATGCGAGGGTTGCAGAGTCTGGTCAAATGTGCAGGACTTAAGATTCTGTCCCGTTGGGGTTCGTGGGTTCAAATCCCATCCCTCGCATTTTAAATTTATTGGTATTGAACCATATTTATATCATTCCTGCTTCCATAAATCTCTTTGAAAATGAATAGAGATGCCATCAAACCAATAATTGGAGCGATGCAAATGATCATTGTGGAAATACCTAGACCAACTGCATTAACGAATGAAGGAAATATAGAGATAGAAAGAAATGCGGGAACTTCGGAAATGAAATTTGTCATACCAATCGATTTTCCCCTGAATTCAGTATTTGAAACCATGGCCTGCGATGGTATAATTGGCTGACTATTCCAGTGATTACCCCAAACAAAGATCATCATTGTAACTGGAACAATATAATATAACTGGTAAATCAAAAATATGGCAGATGAAAATAAGGCCAACAAAGTCATAAGATAACCGTAACAGCTGATTCTTCTGAAACCCAATCTTGAGACAAACTTTGCCCCAATAAATCCCGCAGGAATCCCTGTTGAATATATGGAGAGAACGATCAGCCTTACCTGTACTTCATTGAAAATCCCTGTTCTGGACACTATAAACGGAATGAAGAAAGCAAATGTTCCCACTTCTATGGTAGTTGCAACACCTGAAATATAAGAGTAAATGGAAGTATTCCTCAGCTTCTCCCCCGTTGCAATTTTCCGAAACATTTTCTTATAACTTATATTTTTATTTGATTCTAATTTCCAGGGAACACTTTCCCTAATACCTGGTGAGAGAAGCAGGCTTATGGATGCTGGTATACAGCTGAGCATAAGAGATGAATCCCAAATTAGCAGAGAACTCCCCTTAAACAACAATAATACGAGGACAATTCCGTTAATAGAAATAATGGAAAAGCTTGCAATGAGCGGCCCCAGTGATCCAATGTATTCTCTTTTTCCCGATTCCTCGGTTTCCATTATATAAGCATAGACATTTGCAATATCAGCACCAACGACTATGCCAGCAATCAATCTGGAAACGATTAATAGTAAAACATTGAAACTTAAGATAGAGAAAATTGCAGAAAAAATGAACAATGCCATATCGATCTGAAACACCCTTTTTCGTCCAAATAAATCAGTAAATACTCCTCCAAGTAACGACCCTATAGCTGCTCCTAATATGACTATGCCTGTAATTATTCCAAGTTCAAGACTGGAGAGCCTGTAAATGTTTTCAACAAAGAGGTTCGTTTGCGGAATGAGGAATATGTTCCATTCATCAGTTAGGATGGAGGAAAGCATGATCCATCCAAAAAAGCTCTTGTTTTCCCTTATTTTCTCTATATTTGCCAGCAAACCCACAGCTGGGAAAAAACTCTTATAAATTAATATTAACGAAGTGTAAAATTACTATAGGTAATAAGGTTCCTATGTTTTTGAAAGTAAATGCAGGAAATTAATTGAGAGTAAATGTCTAACATTCATCATAAAATGCTATGAGTTCTGAGACATTATTATTCCCATTTTCTTTTAGAACTATTTCACTAAGACGGTTAAATTGAATCCATCGCTCATTTGCTGTAACAACCGGCATTTTCAAAAAATCATTAAAATATTTCCACTCATTCTGGCTATTTTTTTGAATAAAATCCCTGTGCCTCATCTGCCGTTCGTCAATTAATTTATTCAAATAGTTTGTTTGAAATACGATATTTTTGCAATATTGGTCTATGAGATCTCGTTCTATTTCGACAGCCACACTATTTCTTTCAAGCAATATTGACGCTGTGACGGTCGTTCCCTCTCCAAGAAATGGATCAAATACAGTATCTTCTATGGAAGAAAACATAGAGATCAATCTTCTGGGTATTTCCAGAGGAAAACCCGCACTCCTGTTCCTGGATCCTTCTCCATTCAATCCCTGTCGTTTCCCATTAACACCCCTCCATATATCGGAATACCATTCGTTTCTCTCTTCCCAAAAAATGGAACTTATTCTTCTTAATATGTTGTCATCTCCAGAAAACTTTCTTTTATCACCCTTTCTAAATATGAGTATATGCTCATGTTCCATTTTCACGTAAGCTCCAACTGGAAGTGTACCTGACCCCAGAAATTTATTAGGTGCGTTTGTTGGTTTATTCCAGATGATGGAAGGGAGAACATACATACCCATTTGCACTGCCTTTGCCAGAATCCTTGAATGCGATGAAAATAATCGAAATCTCCCATCGATTGTCCTGACAGCATCACCGATTACAATGCACATTATTCCCCCTACTTTTAAAATGCGATAACATTCTTCCCAAACCTTATCCAGTTCTCTATGCATCAATTCAAAGGCATTCATACTTTCATTAATTCGCATTTTCTCCTCTATTTCTTTATTGAAAGAGAAGAATAGGCGATCCCACATCTCAATCATTGGATATGGCGGTGAAGTCACAACAAGATCTACGCTGCTGTCTTCTATGATGGATAAATTTCTTGAATCTGCTTCGTAGAGTTTATGTTGAGTTTTTCTCTCTGAAGGCATTGTTCATGTATGGGGATTCCTTATATAATTACAAATATTCTGAAACTTTGAAAAGAATTAACATAGATATTAAAACTGAACAATTGTATATTTACTGAACTTTCAATTATATTTCTTTGAGTTTACTCTATAATATAATTTTCATTAACATAGCTTAAAATATATTCAGCATTTCAGTTAGTGTGGAAAAATTATTTCTTACCTCTGGAAAAATATCTCTTGAAACTCCAATTGAAATTAGTAGCGCCATTGAACTTTCAGATTTAGCCAATGATGAGAGTATAGCAAAAACAATTGGAAGCAGAGCATTTCCCTACCCTTATACCAGAGAAGATGCAAAAATTTTCATAGAAAAAAATAGAGAGGATAATGGTAAACCGTTTATCATAGATTGCATCATATCTTTTGAAAATAAGAAGGTTGGAATAATTGGTTTAAGCGATATAGATTATGACAACAGAAGCGCCCATGTGGGTTACTGGATAAACTACCAGTTTAGAGGAAGAGGAATCGCCACTGCTGCCTTGGAGCTTGTTGTGGAATATTCCATGAATACCCTCCATTTACACAGGCTTTACACGAATGTAATGCACAACAATCCTTCATCTATGAGAGTTCTTCTAAAATGTGGATTTTCAATTGAGGGCATTGAAAAGGAGTCGTTACTTCTTGATGGCAAATATTACGACATGATTAAATTTGGCATTATTTTCACAAACCATGCACTAAGATCAAGCTAACATAAGTGATATCAGCTTACTATTGTGTTATTTTATAGTTATATAACCATTAAATATTTAGTATCATGGATATAGCAAATGAAAGTACAGATATAAGAAGATGGGAAATAGACAAAGAGCATTCGAGCATAGAGTTTTCTGTCAGGCATATGATGATTTCTCACGTCAATGGTAGATTTAGAAAATTCTCTGTAGAGGGGAAAGAAGATATTTCAAACGTGGAAAAATCCTCGGTAATAGTTACCATAGACTCTTCCAGCATAGAAACCGGCAACACGGACAGAGATAATCACCTGAAATCTCCAGATTTCCTAAAAGTTGAGGAGTTTCCTGAGATTATATTTAGAAGTAATTCTATAAAGAAGAATGGAGATAATTTTAAGGTTTCGGGAAATCTCAAGATCAGGGATGTGGAAAAACCATATGTCTTTGATGTGGAAAGAAGCGGACCAGTTAAGGATCCGTATGGAAATTTAAGACAGGGTATATCACTTACCGGAACTATAAACAGAAAAGACTTCGGTCTGGTATGGAACATGGTTCTTGAAGGAGGTGGAGTCATGGTTGGTGAGGGAATTAAAATTAATATAGACCTTGAACTTGTTCAAATGAAATAGAACATTAAATTTTCTATTTTTTCTAAAGCTTAAATAAGGTTATTTACTATCATTTATGTAGTGAGAGTTTGAATAGTGACCAGAGTCGAGAACAAACAGAAAAATCACCAGATTGTCCAATCGTAAAGTCCATCCGACTAATTGGCGGTGAGTGGAATCTTAT
>JAKATR010000095.1 GCA_021818675.1 Thermoplasmata archaeon
TGGCAATCTCAGCCGTGGAAACTGCAAAGATCATAGATTTAAAAAGAAGTTTTATGCAATCTTTTACCTCTATTGGACCCTTTCTTGATATTGCCGCAATTTTCGCCTCAATCGCTATCATATCTCTATTTATGATGCCTCTTGTCGTTCTTTCAGCATTTCTTATTTCATATACCACCATTTATGGAGTGTATTACATTTCTAAAAAGCAATCCAGTAATGGTGGCTACTATTCTTTTACTGGAAAGGTCTTTGGTCTTAATGCTGGGCTGATAACAGGTTTCTTCTATATTTTTTACAGTTCACTGGTTCTTCCCAATATATCACTGTTTGTGGCCACATTTATTAAGGCATCTCTGGCATCAATTGGCTTTAACTTTTTCTATTCACAGGATATCTATGCAATTCTATTCTCATTATTAGCAATAATATTTGTCTCACGGGGTCTCAAATTTTCATCTTTTTATGTATTACTTTTTGGATTAATTGAAGTTGCTGCAATGATCTTTTACATAGGATTCTTTTTCTCTTTCTCTGCTGGTTATACCAATCCTCTGCAAAATTTCGATGTAGAATCTTTCTTTACAGGAGTAATGTTTGGTATGGTTATATTTGCGGGCAGCGGGTCATCCATATTCATATCTGAAAACACCAATAGACCAGGTAAATTGGTCCCCATTGCAGTGATCACATCTTACACGATTTCAGGGTTGATACTAACGTTTGCAGCATTTGCAATGGATGATTATCTTGGAGGAACAGGGCTCATCCTATACTCCCAGACTGGTGGAGAATATATATTGACCAGGCTTATGAATTATAATTTCTATCTGTTTGCAATATTTCTATCTATTACAGTATTAAGCGCATTCAACCTTGCGGTCTCCTATTTGAGAGCTTTTATAAGTGCTCTGGAAAGAATGAGAACAGACAGAATAATACCTTCATGGAAAACAAGATTTCGGGATTCGTCCCTTGATTTATCTGTCTTATTTATTGTTACGCTCATAATAGTGCTAATTTCAAACTTTATTGGATTCTTTAATATGTTTCTTACAATTCTTACGTGTGTAGCATTATCATATATCATGGTACACATTATTACTGCCATTGCAGTTATGAAAGATTTAAACTATAATATACATAAACTTGGTTTCATAATTTCTCTAATTTCTATGATACTCCTGTCTATTGTCCTGTACTTTGAAGCTAATTATGATTCTGACTTCTACTCAAATATAATCACTTTCATAATGGTTATATTAAGCACTCTGATCCTTTGTGTGGTCAATCTATACAGGAAAAACTATCTTTTAAATGTTAATTTAGACGGCAACTCATTGCAATTAGAATAACATTTTCATTTTTCTGGTTAATATCATAAACTCTTTTAGAGAATCTTCAATAATGTAATGACATAATTGAAGGTTTTTGATAAATTCACTGGAAACGAAGTGGGTGAGGTAGAAGCCATAAAAGTAGATGGCAATTCTATGGGGAGAAGTTTAGCGGAAATCGACTATTCCAATATTAGGGAACGACTGAATATTCTGAGGCATGCTTCTGAACTTATAGGTCAAAACAGGGATTTTCTTGCGCAAACCCTATCCATGGAAACCGGAAAAGCTTATAGAAACGCTGAAAGGGAACTGATCAGTGCAGAGGATTATATGATGAATCCTGTTCTTACTCTAAAGGATCATAAAATTTCTCAAGTAAATAATTTTGAAAAATCAAAAGAAATCCACCTGTTTAACGTTCCAGAAGGAATTCCAGTTCAAGCATTTACAGACGAGGCAATAAGAGCTATTGTTTCAGGGCAAAGGGCAATTGCCCTTCACAATCCTTCATGTCCCTTGACTACTATGAAAATCTCAGAGATTCTGTCAGAATCTGTTAAAGGCTGGCAAAAATTCATAACCGACGGTCTTATGGAAAATCAGATTAACGGAATCAGGAAAATCATATCCTCATGTGAGCTGGACAGAATTACTTTTCACGGTACCTCTGAACAATGTATGTCCTTCTCAAAACTGACAGGACTTATTGATGTAAAGATGAAGGTGATGGCTAACTACCGCGCAATTATCTGGGATAAAAAATACATGGAATACGCTCTTGATTGGTCTATACAGAACTCATTAACTCCTGTTTCAAATCACAGGTTGAGGGTGCAGACAATCATCGTTAAGGCCGAATTCTTCACTTTCTTTAAAAATAGATTTATGGAGATGTCAAAAAAGCTAAAATTTGGTATACCTGTAAACAAATCGCAGGATTGCAACTATTATCCAAATATTGCTGAAGAAAAAAAGGCAATTGAGGTTGTGAAAACCGCCAGACTTAAGGGGTTTATCATAGAGGGTGAAGATGATAAAAGATTCCCAATTGTTCTGCATAATGAATATGATGATTTACAAACAAATCTGGAACAGGCTGATGGAGCAATCGCCTTTATTGTCCCGGCAAAATCACTTAAGGATGCTGTTAACTTCTCTTTCTCAAATAAGCCGTGGGATGTCACATACCTGTTCGCAAATGGAATTGAAGAGGCTGATATTGTCCGATCACTTGCAGGGAGATCTACAACGATTTTTAATCCAAAAAAAGAAGATATTGTTGGGGTTCAGAAGAATATTGAAAAAAAGGGATCAGTTAGCTAGCTGATCCTTCCTGCCCCTCATTCTTGATATAATTTCCTTTCCGAATTCAGAGCACTTCAATGGTTTTATATTGAGAATCCTTGCAAGATCCTGTGTTACTTTCTGTTCTGCATAACACTGGGTAACAGCTTCTTCTAATATCTGGGCTGCCTCAAACCAGTTTATCTGCCTTAGCATCATGCTTCCGGAAAGTATTATTGATGTAGGATTGGCAATATCCATACCCGCATATTTGGGAGCAGTTCCGTGAACAGCTTCAAAAATTGCATAGGTGTCACCAATATTGGCACCGGGTGCAATTCCCAGCCCTCCAACCTGAGCCGCAAGAGCATCTGACAGGTAATCCCCGTTAAGGTTTGTAGTTGCAATAATATCATAATCCTCAGTCCTGGTGAGTACCTGCTGGAACATGTTGTCTGTTATTCTGTCTTTAATCACAATCCTGTCCTGATAGCTTCCTGGTGACTCAAGATAAGCATCTTCCCTTACTGTCTTATCTTCAAACTCTTCAGAAGCCACCTCATACCCCCATTCCTTGAAGGCACCCTCAGTATATTTCATGATGTTTCCCTTGTGGACAAGGGTCACGCTTCTTCTCTTATTTTTTATGGCGTATTCAATGGCTTTCCTTACCAATCGGGTGCTTCTGAATTTACTTATTGGTTTTATTCCAATACCAGTATCTTCGGTTAGATTAACATTGAATTCCTTTGTAAGTATGGTTCTAAGTTTTTTTGCCTCTTCGGAGTTATACTTCCACTCTATTCCTGCATATAGATCCTCCGTATTTTCCCTGAATACAACCATATTCATCTTTTCAGGGTGCGTAACAGGTGATGGAACTCCCGGGAAATACTTCACAGGCCGAACGTTTGCGTAAAGATCAAAATGCTGTCTTAACGTTACGTTAAGAGATCTGAACCCCTGACCTATGGGGGTCGTAAGAGGCCCTTTTATTGCTATTACGGTTTTCTGGAGTAATTCAAGGGATTCCTGAGGCAGATGCTTTCCCGTTTTTTCAAAGGCGTCCTCGCCTGCTGCAACCTTTTCCCATATTATGGATCGTTTGCCAGAATAAGCTATTTCCAGAGCCGCATTTACAACTGAAATCATAGTGCTGGTTATATCCGGACCTATACCATCTCCCTCAATGTAGCCAATGTTGGGGTTATCCGGAATATTCAATCTGTTATTTTCTCCAATAGATATGTATGCCATGGTTCTCTCCTTTGTTATGGATTTCTCCATTATAGTTTTTTCACAAACAGGAAAATATCTGAAAAATTAGTATTGGATATTAATTTTCAATTGACTTATGTTTGCTTTCCAACTACCTTTCAAATATTGCCCATTGAATTTGGAAAAGTAATTTATTTCACAAGTGATACCATACGTTAACTCATGAGAAATATAGTTCTGGGGCTTATGTTTGGTGATGAAGGTAAGGGAAAAGTCGTGGACTTCCTTACAGACGAAAAAACAACGGTAATCAGGTTTAATGGCGGTACTAACGCGGGTCACACCGTTGTTACTTCCAGGGGAAAATTCAAATTTCACCTGCTCCCATCTGGTGCTCTAAGGGCATCTGATATAGTTCTTGGGAATGGGATGGTTATTGATCCTTTTGCTTTAAAGGAAGAACTGGAAATATACAAAGAAGAAAACAGTGACCTCAGGATAATGATCAGCAGAGCCGCGTCTGTTGTAACTCCAATTCACATTTACATAGATAAAAAGCAGGAAGAACTCAGGGGCAGTCTCAAGATAGGAACCACTTCCAAGGGCATTGGCCCATGTTATGAGGACAAATTCTCCAGAAATGGGATCAGGATTGGGGATCTCCTTGATCAACCCACGATCCTGAACAAGTTAAGATTAATGACAACAATGAGAAAGCATCTGCTGGAAGGGAGCGAATTTCTCAAGGAAGAAACTTTGCAGAATATTTCCATGGACCTTAACAATGTGGGTAAAATCATAGAGCCTCTGATGTGCAATACAGAGTTATTTTTGGAAAAAAAGAAATCTGAAGGAAATTTACTTTTTGAAGGTGGCCATGGAGCTCTTCTGGATATTGATTTCGGGGTATATCCTTATGTGACATCATCAAACACGATGTCAGGCGGGGCTATGACTGGCAGTGGTTTCAGCCTCAGGAAAATGAATAATATAATCGGAGTTACGAAATCTTATATTTCGAAGGTTGGGGAAGGCCCATTTCCAACAGAAATTTCCGGTGAAACCGCTGAATCAATAAGGGAGGCGGGAGGAGAATATGGGACAACCACCGGCCGTCCAAGAAGAATTGGGTGGCTTGATATTCCACTTTTAAAATATTCAATAATGCTCAATGATGTTGACGTTCTGGCTATGACAATGCTGGACGTAATCGGGAAGCAAAAGAGCATCCTTATATGTGAATCCTACAGGGAAAATTATGACTCACCGGTGCAAGCCATGATAGAAAGGAAGAAGGCCACTCCTGAATACATTGAGATGGCGAGCTGGGGAGAAATTAAGGATTCTGAAATAGATGAAATACTTCTGAAAGGATATTATGGCCTACCCCAGGAAATGAAAGATTTTATATCAAAAGTAGAAACTCTTAGCGGCAAAGACATTGGTATAATCTCATTGGGGCAGAGAAGAGAGAAGACAATAATACGCGAAAAATGGAAAAGTATTCTTAAATGAAGTGATTGCTGAATATGTCAGAGGCAAGAACAGTAAGGGCTCCAAGGGGAAAGGAACTTAACACCAGGGGTTGGCAGCAGGAGGCTGCTCTGAGACTTTTAATGAACAATCTGGATCCTGAGGTAGCAAAGGACCCGGATAATCTTATCGTCTATGGGGGAAAGGGAAAGGCTGCACGAACGTGGGATGATTTCGATGAAATAGTTAGCATGCTAAAGGAATTATATTCCGACGAAACGCTAATAATACAGTCAGGAAGGCCGCAGGGAGCATTTAAAACAACAAAAGACTCTCCTAGGGTCATCATCGTCAACGCGCAAATTGTTCCAAGATGGGCAACCGACGATATATTCTGGGAGCTTGAAAGGAAAGGACTCACAATGTTTGGGCAGATGACTGCCGGCAGCTGGATTTACATAGGGACACAGGGGGTACTTCAGGGTACTTATGAAACACTCTGGGCTCTTGCAAAGCAGGAATTCGGTGCTGAATCACTGAAAGGGAAATGGGTCTTATCGTCAGGCCTTGGAGAAATGGGAGGAGCACAGCCACTTGCTACAACCATGAATGAAGGAGTGGGTATATTCATCGATGTGGATCAAAGCAAAATTGACAGAAGAATCAAAGGGAAGTATCTTGACATGGAGGCAAAATCCATAGAAGATGCGCTGAAAATTAAGGATGAATTCATTGCAAATGGGAAACCGGTATCAATTGGAGTTTTGGGGAATGCAGCCACGTTATACAGAAAAATTGCCGACATGAAAACATGTCCGGATATAGTCACAGATCAGACAGCGGCACATGATCTGAATCTTGGTTACATACCGGAAGGATATACCGTTGAAACAGCTGAAGAGTTCAGGAAATCAAACCCGGATCAATACAGGAAAGAGGTTTATCAGTCAATAGTAAAGGAAACCAGGGCAATTCTGGACTTCAAGAATAGGGGTTCAAAGGTCTTTGATTACGGTAACAATCTGAGGACAAGGGCAAAGGAGGGGGGCCTCAGCAATGCCTTTGAAATACCTGGCTACGTACCTGCATATATCAGGGACCTCTTCAGTATTGGATCCGGGCCATTCAGATGGGTTGCACTCTCCGGAGAAAAGGATGATATCTTCGCAATTGATGAAGCGATCAAATATCATCTGGGGTACGATGAACATCTTGTAAAGTGGCTTAACCTGGCCAAGGAAAAGGTAAAATTCCAGGGATTACCTGCACGAATATGCTATGCGTCATATGGTCAGAGAGAAAAAATCGGTCTCATAATCAATGATCTGGTCAGGGAAGGAAAGGTCAAAGCACCAGTCGCAATAGGGCGGGACCATCACGACACCGGTTCCGTGGCTTCTCCATTTAGGGAAACAGAAAATATGAAGGATGGAAGCGATGCCATTGCAGATTGGCCAATTCTAAACGCATTACTCAATGCAATATCAGGTGCAACTTGGGTTTCTGTACACCACGGGGGCGGCACGGGAATTGGCAACTCAATACACTCCGGATTCGTTATAGTTGCCGATGGTTCAAAGGATGCGGAGGAGAGGATCAAGAGAGTATTGAACGCCGATCCGGGAATGGGGGTAATCAGGCACGCGGATGCAGGATACGAAAAGTCAAAGGAACTGATCGCAAAGGGTGTAAAATTCAAAAGACCTTATTTTAAGTAAAGGTCTGTTATTTTATCTCTCCATGTAACGATCAAAATCTTTTGAAACCTATTGTATGCCTTTAAAAATTAGACACATCTTTTTTCAATTAAAGTCTTTATGAAAGCTTAATTATAAAATTGTTGATAAGGGGATATGGGAGTCAAGGCAATTTTAATGGCTGGAGGGAAAGGTACAAGACTAAGGCCAATTACATATTCCATTCCAAAACCGCTGGTTCCAATCGCAGGAAGACCCTGTATTGGATATTCGCTTGATGCGTATAGAAGAGCAGGAATAAATGATGTTATCATAACGACTGGATATAAATTTGAATCCCTTATTACGGGCGTTCTTGAATACAAGGATATGCAGCAGAATATTTTATTCTCTGTAGAAAAGGAACCTGCGGGCACTGCAGGGGGAATAAAACTCGTCTCCAGGTTTATAGATGATACTTTTATCGTTGGAAGCGGAGATATACTTGCAGATTTTGATATTAAGGAAATTCTTGAGTTTCACCGAAAAAAGAGATCAAAAATCACCATAGTTCTGTCCGAGGTTGAAGATCCTTCACAAATGGGTATCGTAGAATTGAAGGATGGAAAGATAACAAAGTTTCTGGAAAAGCCTTCCAAAGATGAAATATTTTCAAATCAGGTCAATGCTGGAATATATGTAATTGAACCGGAAATATTGAATGAAATACCGGAAGGAGTTCAGTTTGACTTCTCCAAAGATCTATTTCCAAAGCTTATGAGAAAGGGTGTAGAGATTTTCGGGTATAAGGGAAAAGGAACCTGGCTGGATACCGGAAGACCGAGAGATATGATCAAAGCCAATCAGATAATGGTAGAGAAATATGGAAAAAATATAGATACACCTAATATCAAGGGAACATTTATAATAAAAAATGCGGACGAAATGAAAGGGATCAATCTTGAAGGGCCGACATTTATCTCAGAGAAGGTAAAAATAGGCGAAGGCAGTTCAATTAAAGGTTCTGCAATTTACAGCAACGTTGAAATTGGTAATAATGTTGAAATTGAGGATTCCATAATAATGGACTGTTCCAAGGTAAGATCAGGTTCGAAGGTAATAAAATCGGTTCTGATGAGAAACACATCAATAGGTTCAGACTGTATCGTTCAGGAGAGCGTTATATCTCCAGATTTAAGCCTCCAAAATGGTTCAAGGGTCTATAATGTAGCATTATCATCTGATCAGACAGTTAATGATACTTAAAAGTTAAACAAAGATTTTTGGAATAGAATATTAATTAATCTTAAAGGAAGCCAGCCTTCTGAAGAATGAGAAGGTCTTCTGTTGTCAATTGTTCTCCATTCTTAAACTTGTCAAACAGAGTAACAGCTTTCTCCTGCAGCTCCCCTTCTTTTTCTTTCTTTCTTGTAGCCTTAGCTTTCGTTTTTATAGTTCCAAGAACTTTTTCAAGATCCTTTAATTCGTTTTTCGCCTTTACAAAAGCATCGTGTTCCTTTTCTGATTCCTTATTGTACTTTATAAATAACTCGTGAAACTCATCAGCTTTCTTCCTTGTTTCATCAAGTTCCTGAAGCGCTGAATTAATTTCATCGCTTATCTGGTTGATCTGGTTTGATATTCCTTCTATTTCTTTTTTGAATTCGTCTACGGTCTTTCTTTCGGCTGTTAATTTGTCTGTGACTCCCTTAATCGTCTCGTTTTCTTTAAGTTCATCCTCTCGGGCAGCCTTTAGTTTTTTTAATTCGTTAGTCAGTCTCCTAATTTCTCTTACAACTTTCTGCTCTTCCTCTTTCTTCATCTGAGTTGTCTGTTGTCTTAACTCAAGCTTCTGGAGTTCTCTCTCTTTCATTCTCAAATCTTTAGGATCTATTCCCTGGGTTTTTATGGAGTCTCTTATCTTTCTGTATTCTTTTCTTGTTTCTGAGAGGTTGGTATAATGTTCTTCCTTTTCATCCCTCATTTTCTGGACTTTTTCAATAAGTTGCCCTTTATCAGAAATTTTCTTCTTAACTTCTTCCCGCATCTCTCTTACTTTCTGGTTAAGCTTATCACGCTCTTCGGCGTAATAATGGCTCTCATCAGCAGCATCATCTCTTTTCCGAATATGTTCTTCTACCATATTTCGTAAAAGTTCTCTTTTTTGTTCTAGCTCAGGAAGAAGATCGCTCATAAACATCAATCATCGCAAAGGTAAACCCACATTCCTGAACATGATATATATCTTTCGCAGAATTTTACATTAAAGAAAAATGACGTGAACCAGAATGATAAGGGATTTTTGAAAAATATAAATTTCCTTTATTTTATGACCGCCAAACACTATATTATGGGGTTTTCTAAGGCTTGCTCACTTATAAAGATATAATCTCATTTGTATGTTCACGCATTAACATTTATTAGATACTAGAAGTTCATACGCTGGCTACAAACCTATTAGAAAACATTCAACATTGAAAATGTGAGTTATATATCTCCATAGAAGGGTGAAAAACTGATATATGTGGTGAACAAGGAGGGGAAACGATATCTTCCAATAAATTATAGACTAATTCTTTTCATTTCACACAAATTGCACTATACATTTAAGTCAAAAGCAACCTGTTCGTTACCTTAAGGTATCTCCCCGGTATGGGTGTTTCCAGTTTCCAAATTATGTTTATTGGCCTATCCCCCTCATGACTTTGATATTCCACGGGACCAAGAAAGGTATATGGAAATGCTCCAGTCTCATCTTTTTTATTTTCCCGTACAAACAACAGAATTCTGTGTCCTGTTTTCATGTGATTTATGTATCTTTTTCCAGTATCTGAATTTGCTGATGTTGTACTCTGACTTTGCCAGTGGAATAGCGTTTCATTTATTGAGTAATCATCATAAAGTGTGGTGGGTGAATAATCTCTTTCATTCTTATTCAGTGTTACGAATAACAAATCTATATTCCATTTTGAAATAAATTTAACTCCCTCCCTCACATTTTCTGGGTTTTTATAATCCATAGCAACCAGAATCTGATCTCTCGTATAATTGCAATGTAGATCCAAGGGGCAATCAAATCCCAGGTTAACTCTCCTGTCTATAAAATTTATGCTTTTAAACCTTAGTTCAAGCAATTCTATCAATTCTTCAAGTAAGGGACCGCACTTCCTAATTCTCTCCATAGCCTCCATGGGAGATTTAAATCCGAGTTCCTTAAACGACTTCTTCCACACGGTATACTGAAACATGTTCCACATCCTTAGTTCCTCAGATAAGGCTTCCCGAAAGTTAGGTAAATTTCCATTCTTAAAAATATCAAGCAAGAATTTGATCCACCTTCGTGAGTCTATTGTACTAAGCTTAAGAAATGCCTTTCTCATCAAAGGTTCCAGATCGTCCTGGAAACCGGGTATAAGTCCTGTATCTGCTTTTAACCTTGAAAAACTTGTTCTTGAATAGATTTCCTTCAAATCCATCTGATAATATTCAATGAAATTTTCAAGCGTTAAGGGTAACCCGGATTCAACCGTAAATGTTAAGACTCTGGATTTCAACTGTGAGCTTAATCTAACAGCTTGTTTAATGTTGTTCATTATGATTTCCCGTGCTCTTCTTTCCAGTTGAATATAACAACCTTTAGGCATATCCGGAAAATCTTCAGCAATTTCTCGCTCCAATCCTCTTGAATTTCTTGAAAGCATGGCCGAGAATTTCTCCCTGAAATTATAATTCCTATTTGCTTGACCAACAAAATCAAGGACAGTTAGGCAATCCTTTCCCTCAGAAATTCTGAGACCTCTTCCAAGTTGCTGCAAGAAAATGGTAAGGCTTTCTGTTGGGCGAAGAAACATTATTGTATTTACTTTTGGAATGTCAACACCCTCATTATAAATATCCACAGTAAATACAAACTTTAAATCGCCACTTTCCAACAGTTTCTTCGCATTTTTTCTTTCAGAATAATCAGAATTACTGTCAATGCTTATAGACTTTATACCGTATAAATTGAACTGCTGAGCCATGAATTTACTATGCAACTGAGACACACAAAATCCTATACCGCTGACGTTAGTTATATTGTCTATGTATTTTGTAAGTGCTTCTAATATGTAACTGACTCTTTGCATTGAGGAGAAGTTTCCATCACTATATATTTTACTTAATTGATCCCTATCATAACCTCCTCTGACCCATTTCACATCTTTTAAATCTATGTTATCACTTATTCCAAAATATTGGAACGGCGAGAGCAATTTTCTATCTATTGCCTCAGGAAGTCGTATTTCAGCTGAGATATGATTGTTAAAATATTTCAAAATATCTTGCCCATCCATTCTTTCAGGGGTCGCTGTTAGCCCAAGTAAGATTTTTGGTTTATAATAGGTTAACAATTGATTATAACTTGGGGCTGATGCGTGATGAAACTCGTCTATAATTATGAAGTCGTAAAAATCACTTTTTGTTTTAAGTGTCATTTCTCTTGAGTTGAACAATTGGATTGACATGAAAAGATAATCTATCTTGTTTGGAATGTTATCTCCAACGCCTAATTCTCCAAAGTTTTGATCTTTTAGTACATTCCTGAAGCATTCTATAGACTGTTCAAGTATCTCTTTCCTATGTGATACAAAAAGCAAGCGATTAGCGCTGCTCGGATTCTGGCCCCTATACCTTTTGTAGTCTAATGCAGATATTACAGTTTTTCCTGTTCCAGTGGCGGCTACGATGAGATTTTTGTTTCTACCATGAACAACCCTTTCGGCCTCGAGCTTGTCCAGAATATCCTGCTGATATGCAAATGGATGTATGTCTGCAATGAATTTTCCTCGATTCTCCTTTCTACTATTTCGTTCCGAATTAATGGCTAAAGCGAGCTGATCCTTTTTCTCATCTGAGTAAAGTTCAAAATCATCGGAGTCCCAGTAACTTTGGAATGTTGCCTTAACCTTATTCATAGTTTCATTCTGATCCTTCTCGGTGATTTTCACATTCCATTCAAGTCCGCTGGAAATTGCTGCATTGGAAAGATTCGATGAACCTATGTAAGCAGTTGAAAAACCCGAGTCTCGGTGAAAGACATAGGTCTTCGCGTGAAGTCTTGTACTCTTAGTATTGTATGAAATCTTAATTTCCGGGCTTTTACCGATTTGATTTTTAAGTTTACACAACTCTTCAATTGCTTTCAGGTCGGTTGCTCCCATATATGTTGTTGTTATAATCCTAAGTTTCCCTTTCCTTTCAAAAAATTCTCTTAACTCTTCAATTATTAATCTAATACCGCTCCACCTTATGAATGAAACTAAAATATCTATTCTATCTGAAGATAATATTTCCTTCCTTAGTTCAGTATACATACTAGGTTCTTTAGGTGCTCCAGTAAATAGGGAACTTTGCGATATAGAGGTAATTGGTCTTTCGATCTTTATGATGTTATTCCTGATGTTATGATTTTCCTTTTTATCAACAATGGCCAGAAGCTTTTCCAATTTCTTTTCATGATCACTATGAATATATGGGGCGTATTCTTTGCCCTTTTCTATGACCTTCAAAATTTTACTTGCCATGTCTATTTGACCATTAATGCCTTTTCCAGCTACCATTTCATTTTCAAGCGAATCTCTTATTAATTCGCTGAGGTATAATGTAAGTATTCTGGGAATTTCATACTCTCCTATTGTTGTTTTTTGGATTATATTATCACTAGAAACAGAATCTAATTGATTTTTAATTAAAGCTGTGATCAACTGTTCATAAATCCCTGTCTTCAGCATATTAAACCTGTTAGTATATTCTTTAGTGCATAAATAAAGATATCAGAAAGTTCGAAAAGTGCATTACTGTGTTAAAAAGGCTATGACAGAAATAAGTTTTTTCATTTATATAGATAGCATATTCTCTAAAATCCTTTAAAGGGTAAGTATTTGTCTTCCCATCGTGCTTGGAATAACAAATGCTCTTACTGTTCTTATCTTTATACCACGATGGAAAATTGCCGACCTACAAAAGCATATAGTCTTTATATTTCAGGATAATCCTTGACTTCTATACCTGACTCTCGCATCATCGTAATATAGTAAACATCCGAGTTGTATCTTACTGAGAGAATGGTCGTAAGAAAGCTGGAAATAAAACATCTAATTAGATGAACTTAAAAAGATGTGAGTGGTAAGATAGTGGTAAAAAGATAGAGAACTAAGATTTTTTCAAAGGATATCTTAAAGAGTAACGGTGATACTTCAAATTCATTGAAATGGTTTCTTATGATGAGGTATAACTATTCGCCGAGAAGGTTATTTCTCTTGCACAACTCATTAAAGTTATTGATAAATTCCACCGGATCTTTTGACTCATATATTCCCCGTCCAATGATAACGTAATCGGCTCCGTTTTCCAAAGTTAATAACGGGTCTCCGCCCTGAAATATTGACCCTGGAGAAATTATCTTAAGATTCCCAGCCTCCTTTTTTATCTTAATGAGTAAATCCTGGTTGTTTGCCGGAGCAACTATGCCATAAATTCCATTGGTTTTGCCTATCCTCATCATAGTTTGCCAGTTTCCATTTAACAAATGCTCTGAATCGGGGTTGCTCATGGACACCACTCCAAACACCTTCGTTCCCATAGCACCTTTGACTACCGCTTTCAGCGAATCCTCGCCAGGGAAAATATGTGAGATTATCCCCCATGCTCCATGGCCCGAAGCTATATTCGCTATTTTTTCATTGGTATATGGGATATCAGCAATCTTCAAGTCACAAATAACTTTTGAATAGTTTGAGAGATGATCAATTATCTCCACACCGCATGACATAATTGTTGGCCAGTTTATCTTTATTGCAAATATCTCACCGGAAATCTTCTCAGCAAGATCTAAAATCTCCTTTGGATCAACAAGATCCAGTGATGCAATTATTCTGCTATTCTTCACAATTTCTAAATGTAATAGAATTACTTAACAATGTCTGATACAACCGTGAATGGGATATAAGTTTCAAATTTGTTTAGAATTCTTGCGTGTTTTTATATCTCTTTTAAACAAGGTTGGTATTAGTAGGATTTATAATTGTTGGAATATTTTAAAAAAAGATTTAGAAAAAATGGGTAAATGGTTTAAGCAACCAAATCAAGTCCAAGCTCTGACGCTGTGTAAGAACCCATGACAACCCCAAGATTTCTTGCTGCATCCTTTCCTGAGATTATGTGAGGCGATTTAACTCCTGTAAGCAACACCATAACTTTAACCTTGTTTCCCATGAAATAATCAACATGTGCTCCCCAGATTATTTCTGCATGGGGATCGATTCTCTTTCTAACTTCCTGTGCGGCTTTCATTGCTTCTTTCATGGTCATATCCTTGCCGCCCACAATTCTTACTAGGCAACCTTTAGCCTGAGAAATATCGGCCTCAATGAGAGGTGATTTGATAGCCTGTTCCACAGCGTAAGAAACTCTGTCTTCACCGCCACTTCCTTCGCCTATCCCAATCATAGCCGAACCTTTGTTTTTGGTTATGGTCATTAGGTCATTGTAATCCAGATTTATTAGACTGGTCTTTGTTACCAGTTCTATAATTCCGGTTATCTCTTCAACAAGAACGGAGTCTGCGAATTTGAAAGCTTCTTCCATGGACATCTTCGGGGTCTGCATCAAAACGCGGTCATTGGGAATTGCCACTATAGTATCTGAATACTGTGCCAATTTTTCTACTCCCCTCTGTGCATTTTCCATTCTGACCTTACCTTCAGAAGAAAATGGAAGTGTAACTATGGAAATAACCAGGGCTCCAGATTCTTTCGCTAATTTTGCAACAACCGGCGAAGTGCCTGTACCGGTTCCTCCACCCATTCCACATGTGATAAATACGATATCCGATCTTCCAACAATCTTCTTCATTAGATCCAAATCCTCTATGGCTGAATCTTCTCCCAATTGTGGATCGGCTCCTGCTCCCAATCCTCTAGTGACATTTTTTCCTATGAGAGCTTTGACCGGTGTTTTCATTGTCATTAAATGATTTGCATCAGTATTTAAGGCTATTAACTTAGCATCGTTGAAACCTTCCATAGCAAGTCTGTTTACTGTGTTAGAACCTGCTCCACCACAACCTATTACTTTTACTCTAACCTTGAGCTCCATGGCAAGTCTGTCTATCTCATCATCTTCGGGGCATCGCATGTTTTCTTCGATGGAAAAGCTGGGTTGTGTCTCATCTTTTGAAGCTGACATATACAATAAATCAACTATGTCTTTCATATGTCTGACATAACAAGGACAATATATAAACTTTTTCTATCAATGATGTGTATTATTCAAGAATAGTATGAAAAAATAGAAACGACATTTGTCATACAAATTTTATAATTGCCCGGAATCCTGGTCAATCAAGAATTAAATAGCTTAGAAACTTATAGCTCTTGTATGTTAAGCAGGATATTGCAGGAAAAGGGTGCCATAAAGATGGGTGAATTTATCCTCACATCAGGTAAAAAATCAAATTTTTATGTAGACATCAAGGATGCATGTGCTGAGCCAGAGGTTTTGAAAGTAATCGTGGACGGATTGGAAAAAAAGGTGACTTCAAGGGCAGTAGCAGGCGTTGAACTTGGAGCCGTACCACTGGTTGTTGCCACAGCCTTTAAAATGAACATTCCATATTTCATTATTAGAAAGCAAAGTAATCATGGTATGAAAAAACTTCTAATTGGAGAGCCTGAAGTCGGAATGAATGTTGACATTATAGAAGACGTGGTCACGACAGGCGGTTCTGTTTTGAAGGCAGCGAACCTTCTCATATCTAACGGAATGAAAATTGGAAAAATAATTACGGTTGTGGACAGGGAGGAAGGAGGCAATGAACTGCTCAAGGAGAACGGTTTAAAACTGGAAAGTCTTGTCAAAATATCTGAAGTCCTTAAAAAATGAAAGGCTGATAAACCTTCTATTAAAGGGCAGTTAAAATATATATTATATTATGATGCTCGGAATCTGAGGTTAATATCTTGGGATCCAATAATTTGCAGATCATATTGGAGGAATTCCTTTTATGAAACACATTTTTGCAGATCCACACCATCCTTTACTTTATTTGGCACTCTCAAATCTAATCAACTCTGAAGGATCATACTTCATTAACGGTGATTTAATCATAGCATTTGTAGGTCATTTTTCATCTCTCATTTCAGATGGTTTATCAAACTCAGAATTCAAACTTGACTTCCGCATGATATATTCTATCATGATTTGTTTTTGAGTCCGTTATTTACTTCGTTTCTGAGTATTATATTCTTTTTACGTATGTGCATATTTGTTGCACATACTCTTAAATACTTCACAGTGATTATATTATGTGTTCCTGAGATTTACAAAGGTCAGAAGAGGATCGGC
>JAKATR010000004.1 GCA_021818675.1 Thermoplasmata archaeon
ATTATAATTGTTGGCATTTTGCTGTTCAGTTCTGTAGTCAATCCTTTAAATCAAGGTTATGGTAGAGTTATTTCAAACGAGGGTGTAAATAATGCGCTACAGCTGCAAAACAGTGTGCAATCTGAATTTAGCTATGTGAATCACACTCTGGTACTTTATAACAACACACTGATCGACGGAAATTTAGCAAAAACTGGAGAAGCTAGTTCTCCAATTGGAGTAGCCTTTGATCCATTTAATGATTACATATATGTCACAGATATTTGGTCTTGTAGCGTATCAGTGATAAACGGTACAACGAATCAGGTAGTTTCAACAATAAAGCTTCAATTTTCGATGCCAGATGGAATAGCTTTTGATCCGTCCAACGGTTATATATATGTAACAAATCTAGGGAGATGCAATTTATACGTAATAAGTAGTGCAACCAATAAAGTTATCAGTTGTATTAGTGGTGTGGAAATAATGAATTCATATCATAATCCACGTTATGCTGGAGCAGATGGAATCACCTCTGATCCATTAAATGGTTATATATATGTCACAAGTCCGGAGAATGGATTAGTTTATGCGATTAATGATTTCACGAATAATGTTACTTCCAAAATTGAAGTCGGTTCGACCCCCAATGGAATAGCGTTTGATTCGAATAACGGTTATTTATATGTCGCAAATATAAATTCTAACAATATTTCCGTGATTAATGGGGCAACGAATCAGGTTGTTTCAACAATTACGGTTGGATTTGCATCGAGTGGAATAGCCTATGATTCCTCCAATGGTTACCTATATATCACGAACCAGTGTTCCAATAAGATTTGCGTGATAAATAGTGGAACTGATCAGGTTATTTCAGCAATAACGGTTGGATCTTTCCCATTGGCAGTGGTCTATGATTCAGCAAACGGTAATATATATACCACTAATTATTGCTCTAAAAATGTTTCCGTTATAAATGGTTCAACCAATTATGTTGTTTCAACAATAGCTGTTGGGTATGAACCTTTTGCAATAGCCTATGATTCAGCAAACGGTAACCTATATGTCCCCAATTATTACCATTTCGAGTTCAGTAATTGGGGCTCTGACAATATTTCCGTGATAAATGGTGCAACGAATCGGGTAGTTTCAACAATAACGGTTGGAAGTTCCCCAAGAGGGGCAGCTTTTGATCCATCTAATGGTAACATCTACGTTGCTAACTGTCTTCACCGCAATGTTCTTGTAATTAACGGTACAACGAATAGAGTTGTCAATTCAATATCATTTAAAAATTGTCCTCATCGAATAATGTTTGATCCGTCTAATGGGAACTTATACGTTACGTGCTTTCCATTCGATGTATCTGTGATTAATGGTACAACAAATAAGATTGTCACAACAGTAGCAATTAGAAATTGCCCCGCTTGTATGGCCTTTGATCCATCCAATGATTACATATATATCGTAAATGGTTCAAATAATATCTCAGTGCTTAATAGTACAACAAATATGATTGTCAAAACAGTAACATTTGGATCTCAACCTTGTGCAATAGCCTATGATTCAGCAAACGGTAACATGTATGTTTCCAATTATGGATCAAAAAATATTTCAGTGATTAACAGTAAAACAAGTAATGTTTTGTCAACAATAACCATTGAAAATTACCCAAGTGGAGTGGCCTTTGATCCAAGAAATGGTTACTTATACGTTTCAGAGTATTCAAATAATGTCTCGGTCATAAATGGTACGACGGATAAGATAGTTAAAACAATAACAGTTAAAAAATCTCCAGATCGAATAGCCTTTGATCCATCTAATGGGAACATATATATCATAAATAAATATTCCAACAATGTCTCTGTTATAAACGGCTCTTCAAATGAGGTCGTTTCATCTATAGCAGTGGGAATTAGTCCAAGGGCAATAGTCTTTGATACATCAAACCATAATATATATGTAACAAATTGTGGCTCAGGATCAGTAAGTATTATATCAGCGGGAAAAAAGATTACATTGTCTGAAACTCCTAATATTCAAGTCTATGTGGAAATTTTCGCGGTTGTTGCTATTGCAGTTATAGCAACAGTAGGTGGATTAATATTGCGGAGAAGAAGGCAATTGAATTAAACTTACAAATGGTTCTAATATTTGACCAGATCATGGTTATGTGCCTTAAACCTAAATCATTTTTCCATTGGTTTTACCGAATGCACAAAAGAAATAACTGGCACCTCTTCAATACCATACAAAATGACCACAATACTGTTAAAATCCTAAGAAGAATAAGGTTTCCCCAATTAATGTTTCACACAAATCTGGCCAATACGATCAATTGATCTCTTTGACTTTTAAATAAATTCAGTACTCTACTATTATCTTATCTTTATCTTCAGATACTTTGAATAATCTTAGATTCCCGCTGTCATGGTAATCTTTCATGCTTTCAGGTATTGGGTTATGAATGATCTCTCCGGTTTCAAGGGAAAAAGTGATCTTATGGCTTGGGCATGTTATGCAAGCCCCCGGCTTCAATCGTCCCATAAAAATTGGGCCTTTTCTGTGAGGACACTTTGATTCGTATGCAAAATATTTGCCTTCCCAAAAAGCAATCGTTAGATCTTCATCGGCCACTTCAAAGCGCTTTTTTTCGCCATCGTTTAAGGTATCTTTGGAAAGTTCAATATGACTTATGAAGATCAGGCCTTTTTTGAATCAATGAATTTCCAGTCAGATCTTAGTGAGCCCTTGCCCCTCTTCTTATGAATGAAATTAATGCATGAAAGAGCAGCTATGGAACCCTGTCCAGCGGATATTACAGCCTGCTTATAAGGAATATTCGTAACATCTCCGCAGGCATATATGCCTGGATGGCTGGTAGCGCAGAACTGATCCACTATTACCTCACCTGAAGCGTTTAAGGTAACCAGATCCTTTATGAAAGCTGTCTTTGCTACATAACCCATCTCTACAAATACGGCCTCAATTTTCAGCTTTTCTTCTGTACCAGACTTTTGATTTTTAAGAAGTAATGCCTCAACATTCTTTTTCCCAAGAATTTCCATTATCTCTCTTTCTATAAGAAAAACAACATTTTCATGTGCTTTAACCTCATTGATCATTTCCTCATTTCCAGAAATCCTCGCACCCTTCTGAATAACATATACCTTTGATGCAACAGTGCTTAAATACAAAGCTGCCTGCAGCGCATGGTCACCCGCTCCAGCCACTGCAACTTCCTTATTTTTATATAGTGGGCCATCGCATATTGAACAGTAAGAAACGCCCAGACCTTTTAATTTTTCTTCACCTTTAACATTGAGATCTCTGGGAGTCTTTCCAAAAGCTAGAATCAGACCTTCACTTTCAAATTCTCCTGTAAATGTTTTTATTTTGAACAAATTTCCATCGCTTGATATATTTGTAACTTCGTCATAGACGAATCGAACTCCATAAAGTGAGGCTTGTTCCTGAAACTTTGACGCCAGATCAAACCCCGATATGGAATTAAATCCTGGATAGTTTTGAATATCGGTTGTTAACAACCCCTGTCCGCCAATGTCTTTGGTTATAAGCAGGGTATTCATACCCTGCCTCGCTGAATAAATGGCAGCAGTCAAGCCTGCAAAGGCTCCGCCTATTATGATGACATCATTTTCCATATTAATTCAGGAGTTTTTTTATTCTTGCATCAAGCATTGGTTTTGGTACTGCACCTATGCTCATATCGACCATCTTACCGTTCTTAAACATCAGTACCGTTGGTATACTTCTGATATTAAACTCGGCAGACACATTTGGATTCTCATCAACATTCAATTTTCCAAAGGTAACCTTTCCTGAATAATCCTTTGCCAGCTCTTCTATTACCGGGGAAAGATATCTGCAAGGACCGCACCAGGCTGCCCAGAAATCTACCACAAGAATCTTCTCACTTGCAACGCTCTGCATAAAATTTTCATCACTCAATTCTATCGGTTTCACATTTTTCACCTTCTGCGACATAATATCTTTAAGCAAATTCTGCCTGATAGCCTCAATGTTATTGTCTTCACTTTCTGACATTCTGCTCACCGTGATATTACAATATGTAATCACAATCTGATTTAATAGTTTTATGGTTTTGCTAATACCATGCAAAACTATAAATGTTTCTAATGAATTACGAACTATGGCTAATGCCAATTCACTTTACAAGATATCTCTGAAGAGTGCATGTTGTGATGATCTCCTTACATGTCTTTTTATGCTGGGACAAACCGATGTTCTGTTGTTTAACTGTATGGTACCTAATAAGGAATATACCCTCGAAGAACTTGCCCAGTTATCAGGCAAGGATAAGACCACAGTATTTAGATCCATGCAGAAATTGACAAGCATAGGTGTTGTAATAAAAAACTCAAGGACAATACCTCGTGGGGGTTATTACCATACGTATAATCTCAGCGATATTGATAATATAAAAAAGATCTCAATAGATCGGATAAATTCAACGCATGAGGGTTTTATTCAACTGCTGGATCAGCTCATTGAAGACATAAGTACAAGGATAAATCCAGTTCTTTGATTATTTTATCATTATAATGAAACCAGCTACCAATCCGAAAAGAGTTCCAATAACAAATCCTCCGCCGCCAACTAAGGCCACAAGACTGAGTATCATTATGATTATTCCATTTAAAGCGTGCTCTTTTTTGCTTCGTCTCATTCTTTCCGTAATACTTAGTATAGTAGACCCGCAAAAGAGGGCTATTATAGAAAGGATAATACCAACAACACCGGATAAAGCAACTAACCCAAATGAGACATTATGAATGGCCAGATACGCAGATCCAAGAATTATGGCAATTATGTTAATCAACGCATTCAAAACTATAAAAATAGCGGCTAACAAACCCAGCAAATAAGTAATATCTCCTGCAGCACCTCGCGAACTCATATCACTGCATTAACTTGTAGTTTAAAAGAGTTGACATTTTCAGTGACGGAGAATAAACATACAAAATACTTATAAGGTAACTTGATCTCACCAGTTGGCTATGATGTCAGCCCTTAAACGCTGAAAAGCTGATGACATCTATCAGGGTGTGAATATGATAGGGGGCATCATAGAAACGGTTATACAGGTGGTAGGGGTTATAATCCTTGCGCCGATGGTTCAGGGGATTTATGAGAATTTTAAAGCCAAAACTGAATCAAGGAAAGGGCCATCAATTCTGCAGCCATATTATGATCTATATAAATATCTCATAAAAGAAAGAAATACAACTAAGACTGGTGGTGGATTATACAGGATAGCACCGTATCTTGTTTTTTCCATATTCTTTACAATTTCTTTTGTTATACCTGTAGTTATACCTGAACCAACCGATTTTGCGCCAATGGTTGATTTCCTTGGAGGGGCCATGTTGTTTTCGCTGGCATCAGTTATTCTTATCTTGGCGGCGCTTGATTCTGGAAGTAACTATTCTGCACTTGGTGCCAGCAGATCAGCAACCTTTTCAGCACTTGCAGAACCAACTCTTATTCTGGTATTCTTTGCAGTGGCAATACAGACCGGAACTAATAATCCTTACATCACAAACGAATCTATAGCTAATAGTTTTCCTACTTATCTGTCGCTTACTCACATTCTCTCAATGATTGCATTTTTCATGATATTTTTGTTTGAAACTGGAAAGTTACCTCTGGAAAGTTCTGGACTATCAGAAATGGGAATGATTGATGAAGGGAGAGTTTTTGAATATGGAGGAAGAGACCTATTCCTCATTAAGGAGTCATCATGGATGAAGCAGTATCTCCTTGGATCTGTTTTGCTCAACGTTTTCCTCTTTCCATGGTTCATGCAGGATTCTGTGATTGGTGCCCTGGAAGACATTCCAATCATGATTGGAAAGTGGATAATTTTAATTCTCATTGTCATATTCATTGAACAGAGCTTGGCCAAGGTCAGATTGTTCAAAATAGCTGATTATCTGGCAGTATCATTCACTTTGGCCATATTCTCTGTGGTCATATTTGTTCTGGGGGGTCTAGTATGACAATTTCTGAGATTCTTGATGTAATTGCTGTCAGCCTATTATTTACAGGTATATGGGCGCAGATAGGAACATATGTCATGTCAAAGGTGCACGTAATTATTGTTCAATCACTACTTCTCTCTGCTTATGCAATCTATCTTGGAATAACTACCAGTTCATTAGATCTTGTAATCCTTGGAATACTCACTGCATTGCTTCGTGGATTCTTGACCGCATATATTCTCTACAGAAAATTACCTGAAAGAGGGAATATGTTCAGAGAGCTTTCAAAGGGCATCCCTTCAATAACTATTCTAAGCGTTATTTTGCTGGTAATATCACTTGCCATATATCATGAAGTTTTCTTTCCTTATACCGGGAGCAATATTGGTGGAATAGGTTTTGCAATGATGATTCAGGGGATGCTGCTGGTAGCTTCAAGAAAGAACAAGATAGCACAATTCAGCGGGTATATAGAGGAGGAAAACGCCATAATCCTACTGAGCCTTGGCATTATTTCATTGCCACTCATTGTTGAAATAAGTGTGCTTCTTGATGTTCTTGCCCTTGTTATTGTCTCAGCAGTTCTAATATCAGAAACACTTGAAACGGAAAACCTTCCGGAGATGATAGGATGATATTTTCCATAGAATATTATGTGTACTTTATTTTATCAATACCAGTTTTCACATCTTCATCGTATTTCTTCAGGAATTTTAAGCAATTAAGTATTGCGGGAACCATTATCACCGCAGTAAATTCAATAATCGTCCTCCTTATTCCAAACGGTATCTATGGTCCTTTCTTTATCAATTCCCTTAACAGGTATTTAATTTTTACAGTATCTTTTGTATATATGTTCTCGTCCATATTTGCCTCCGGTTATCACAGGAAACTTGGTGAATCTAAAAATCTAAAGCTTCACTATTCTCTCATAAATCTGTTTACTTTTACAATGCTTTTCACCCTTGTCATAGATAATTTTGGTCTCATGTGGATTGGACTCGAAGCCACCACAGCATCTTCAGCGCTTCTTCTCATAGTTGAGAGGGAACGAAACCAGCTTGAAGCCGCATGGAGGTATGTAATATTGGTCTCATCAGGGCTTGCAATAGCTTTGATTTCAGTTTTACTCATATTTGACGTCTATGGGCATTTAACAATTACCAGTATAACCAATTCCGGCATTGACAACCCTCTGCTTGCAATTGCGGGCGTAACAGCACTCATTGGATTCGGCACTAAAATCGGCATATTCCCCATGCATACCTGGCTGCCGGACGCGCATTCTCAGGCACCATCAGAGATCAGTGCAATGTTTTCAGGTATCCTGCTCCCGGTAGCGGTATATTGTCTATATGAATTCTATTCAGTCACATCGGTTGGACCTGTTCAGGGAATATATCTTGTATTCATTTTTGCCTCACTCATATTTGTTGCCTTAGTAATGCCTTCGCAGACCCAAACAAAGAGAATGTTTGCCTATTCAACCATGGAGAATATGTCAATCGCTCTTTTGGGGCTCATAACCGGGGGACTGGGATATCTCGGGGCCATACTCATTCTTCTTTCCCATGCATTCGGCAAATCGGGCGCATTTTATTCGTCAGGCAACATCCTTGAGATATACGGTACAAGAAACATATCTATGATTCGTGGAATGAAGAAACGAATGCCATATACTTCATCGACATTGATTCTATCGTCACTGGCTGTGACAGGAGCACCCCCGTTTGCAACTTTCATCGGTGAATTTCTTATTATTTATCAGTTGATTTCCATGGGGCGAATAACTGCAGTTATAATTCTGATCATAACACTTTTCATAATTTCGCTCTCTGTTATGTATAAAGTATCAACGATGATTTTCGACGGAAATGAAATTGTGGATAAGAGTGAACCTGCTCTAAGTCAGGTGCTTGTAACGATAACGGCAGTAGTCATGTCGTTGGGTATTACCTTTTTCTATCTGGGAGGAATGATCGCATGAATACAGATAATGTCATTGAGGGATTTTTTTACAATGGAGGTACGCAGTACAAGATACTCAGAAGAACAGAATATCCCCAAAAAGTCACTGCGGAAAGTTTGGATCAACTCGATCAATGGAATTGCCTTAGAACAGAATTTCAACATGAGACCAGGGGTGAAAATATCATGGGTTTCGATTATGGTCCCAGCATGGGAGGTGTCATTGAATCGATTCTTTTCAGGATGTATACCAACGGTGAAAGGATTGTTTCAATGAGTGCTTTCCCTCACTTCAAAGAAAGAGCGATCTCTATCCGGAGCCAGCCGTTTGACATGGCTCTTATGAGGATGGAACGATTTAATGGTTTTCATAGCGCATCATACTCCACAATGTTTTGCAGGGTAATCGAGCAGTCCATGAGAATAAAAACTACGCAATCCACTCACATGATCAGAATAATAATGATGGAAATGGAAAGGATTGCCTCGCATATATTTGTCATAACCCGACTATGCGAGGCAGCCTCTCAGAACATAGCAGCATTTCACCTGAATGCTTTGAGGGAGAGGATAATACGTCTCGCTGCCAAGGCTTTTGGACACCGTTACTTTTTCGGAATAAATTCTGTAGGGGGAACTGCCAGAAAAATACATATAGATCATTTATGGGAAGATGTAGGACAAATTGTGAATGAATTTAATGATATTTTGAAACTTCTATCAGGTTCAAGGATATTTATTGACAGAATTCAGAAAACGTGCATAATTGAAAGACCATGGCTAAGTGGTCCAGCTTTAAGAGCGACAGGCGAGAAATACGATGCCAGAATGTCTGATTCATATTATGATAGAATAAAATTCAATGTGGTATCCGAAATGGGTTCCGATTCCCTGGCAAGATTTCTGGTTAGAGCTCGGGAAATTACGGAATCGGGAAAAATAATTGAACAAGCGGTTAGCCAGATTGAAACCACGAAACCGGTCATTGAGACTGCCTCCGAGAAGAGTGGTAATTCTCTTGTCAGAATAGAAACGCCTTCAGGGAATGCAATTTTTTATATGGAAATCGAGGACGGAAATATTGAATATACATATTTAAGGCCACCGTCACTGGTAAATCTTGAGGGGTTTTTGCTGGGTATGAAGGGCAATGTCAAAACGGATTTTCCCTTTGCTTATGAGAGCTTTGGAATCTGGGTGAGCGAACTGAGTGTGATAGCATGAGCAGGTGGATTTTGCGGGGTTTAAAAAAGGGAATTATTACCAGCCGATTTCCTAAGAATGAACCAGAAACAATCAGCCCATGGTCAACACTGCCGGTTTACATGAAAAATTCGTATAAAGGATGCCCCACTGATGCAATCCATAATAATGAGGTTGACTTGAGGAGGTGTATATCATGCGGAAGGTGCAGTTCCAGTTTCTCACCATCTTTGAATGTGAATAATTCAATAATCTTACGGTCAGAAAGATATCTAAAAAAATCGCTCAAAATTTATGTGTTGGATGCCGGGAGCTGTGGTGCATGCAACACTGAACTGCATGCACTTTCCAATCCCTTTTATGATATGAATCGTCTTGGTATTTTCTTTGTAAATACGCCAAAGCAGGCTGATGCACTTTTCGTAATCGGGGTATTAAGCGAACAAATGAAACGGGTTGTGAAGGAGGCATACGACATAATGGCAGAGCCAAAACTGGTCTTTGCAATGGGAGCCTGCCCAGCTTCTGGTAATATTCTTGGCAGCTCTCTTTCAGGTATTCTTGATGCAGATGTTATTATAGGAGGTTGTCCCCCGGATCCCTTTGTAATTCTCAATGCAATCATGAATGCAAGAGGTGATGTCTCATGATTCTGGAAATTATATTGGGTGCACTTTTCGTACCGCCCATAGTGGCGATTGCCAGCAGAAAGCTTTCTTACATTGCAAATTCCATAGTGTCCCTGGTTATAATTGCATTATCGCTTTCGATTCTTCTTGGTGTTTTTAGTCCGGAATCCATTTCAATGGGATATCTCTCCTTTTCAGTCGATAATCTTTCGGCGGCTTTCCTTCTCATCATAGGGCTCGTAGGATTTCTCGACAGTGTTTTCTCTTTATATTATACTAACACTAACAGGATTATTGCCTTTACATATTCACTTTCCATTTATTCTATGATTGGGGTTTTAATATCATCCAATTACCTAACCCTGATCCTCTTCTGGGAAGGTATGAGCATTTTTGGTTACCTTGCAATTGCATATAAGGGATCATCAAAGGCTTTTCCGCCATTCGTATTTCTTGCCTTCGGTGAACTTTCCAGTCTATTTCTTGCTGTTTCATTTGCTGGCATTTATTTCTACACAGGAACCCTAAATATGATAAGCATGAACATAAATCCTTACATATTGTTCGTAGCCCTCGTCGGATTCATGATAAAGATGGGAATTATTCCTCTGCAGATGGTGGAATGGCTTCCCATTGCCCATGGGGAGGCACCAACCAATGGTTCCATAATCTTCAGTGCCGCAATGACAACCGTGGCCATTTATGCTTCTTTGAGATTGGTTATGCTTGAATCATTTCCCTATGTCTCCATTGGTATCACCCTCATGATTATTGGTTCATTTTCACTTCTTTTGGCCTCGATTTATGCAGTGTCGTCGGAAAATAGCAAAATGCTGCCTGCTTACAGTACCATTGAGAATTGTGGGGCAATGCTAACACTTATTGGCCTATTGATCATAAATATGTATTATGGTAATGTCGATCTGGCCGGATTTACCATAATTGCAGTTGTCATTTATGCAATGGCTCATGCACTGGCTAAGACAACAATGTTTATTTCAACAGAGGTTTCGGAAAATAAAAATATTAATGGGATTAATGGGGGCTCTATACGAGGTTTTTCCAGATTCGCCTTTGGTGTTTCCGCTATTTCACTTATGGGTCTTATACCACTGGGAGGTGGTATAGGGGAGTGGATGTTGCTTGAATCTCTTTTTATTACCTCTACAGGTCCACAGACCTATATTTCCCTCACTGCAATATTTGCGGGAAGTCTTGCTGCGTTGGGTGCTGGAATGTCTATAATTGCATTTACAAAATACTTTTCATTTATGTCCATGAGCAGAAGAGAAACTACCGGAGCTTCCGACATCAGAAATTCACTTTCAATAGCGGGTCCAGCAGTTATTATTATGGGCATTATTGCCCCAATTTTAATCACCGTTTTCACTCCTGTTATTGCAAATTTCACGGAAATAGGAAGAATTCAGATTCTGGGGAAATTAAAGGACATTCCTCAGGGTTTTCTTATCACATCCCCCGGGGCAAATGGATTTTTTGGATTTATATCTCCGACTTTTGACATTTTGTTCATTTCTATTCCGTTTGTTGTGAGCTATTACCTGCTCAGGGGAAAGGATAGAAGCGTGAATCCATGGAATGGAGGTTTGCCAATAACTGAAAGGTTCAGTTCATTTGCCTATTCTAATTCAATACGTTTGATTATGAAGAAGGTATATTTTACAAGAGAGGAAAAAATTAATGGAATTTATAGTGAGAGAACATTTGATATTTTCTGGGTAGTAATATCAGATGTTGCCTCAATTTATACAAAATTTTCAATGTATTTCGCAAAGAAATTTATGAATGGGAATATCAATGCCTATATGGTGTATACTATCATTGCTCTTTTTTTCTCACTTATTACATTACTCTTCTTTTTCTAAATTTTATTTCCTAAATCAAATTCCGGAAGAAATATTTGTAATTTAAATATTATTTCAGCAATAGCTAAATAAACGTGGTTAACAATCCTGATAACCACCTTTGTTGTTTTTAAGTCTAACTTTTTAAAGCCAAATCATTTCTTTTTCCTCATAGCGAAAGTTACCACAACTGCTACTGCTAAAATGGCAATGGCTAACATTCCTAATAACTGGAGAGAGAATGGTAAGGTCGAGGAGGATGATTTAAGGGGTGCTGGAATTGATGCAGAAGGCGAATAGAGCCAGTAAAGGGTTGGATCTCCCGACAGATTCTTAACAGTAAGGATAACGTCATAAGAACCATCGATAGAGGAGATTGCCACAGTATAATTTTTATATTGTATTCCATTTATATATATCTTCGACGAGAGGAGTTCACTGACCGTTACATTCGATATTTCAGAGTAAGGAATCGTTACAGTTAGTGTTCCATTTACTGAAGCAGTGTATTTTAGTGATACTGTACCATTTCCAATAGCAAGACCCGATATAGTTACGTTGAATCCTGCTGCTGACACGTTTGATGTGCTTTCCGATGATGTAGGCGAGGGCTCTTTGACTAAGACAAAGTTTTCATCTTCCATATTCTGGTTAAGCGTTATATTCATGGTTTGTGAATAATAGCCGATGGCCGATAATGATATCGTGTATGTTCCAGACGGCAATGAAATTTTGTAAAATCCGGAGGAGTTAACATATGCAATGTATTCACCAACGACCACGGAAGCTCCTGCAGGATTAACATAACCACTAAGAGTGTAAGAATTAAGCGTTTTCATTAGTGAAACATTCAGGTAAGCAATTCCATTCTCTGTGATATTTATTGAATAGAACTGTGAAAAATAACCAAAGGACGAAGCTGAAACATAATATGTACCTGGCGAAAGTGATTCAGTATACCTTCCATCATGAACTGGGATTATTATACCACCAACAGACACAGTGGCATTTCCAGGATATACCGTTCCAGTTAGATATCCATATCTTAGTAGGGGAGTCAATGTCACATTAACGAAGTAAGCCCTGTTAGAATTTACTGTGAATAGATTACTGAATGAATGATACCCGGAAAGTGTTGCATTAACATAATAATTACCCGGTAAAACTGAAAGCGTCGCCTGGCCACTTGAAGATAGTGAAATGGGACTGCCATTGACGTATACTCTGGAATCAGGCGGATTGAACTTAAGGTGTAACTGGGAATAATCAGCATTTACCGGGTAGAAAACATATGCAACTGCTCCAAGAACTCCACCTGTACCATCATTTGTAATTTGATTCATTGTAGAAGCTATAGTAATGGCATAGGTACCCGCAACGAAATTTCCGGCATACGCGGCGGCGGAAGCATTGACCTGACTTCCTCTCTCGCTTAGTGTAGTGTCGTATAATTTAGAAAGGGATTGAGTGCCTCCAGTTATGTTTATTGAACCCACACCTCCACCAGCAATCATTATTAAAACCAGTGCAGAGCTCGTAACGCTGAAGCCTAAGTTAAATGATTGTACTGAATTAAAGCTTCTAAACGATCCATTGAATATGCTATAAGTTGAGAATCCACTGACCCCAACCCCCGAAATTTCGTAATTAACAGAACTTGAATTATAGAATCCCACGTTACTATTCTGATGACCAATGGAGAGTATGGTTCCATTAAAACCCATGCTATTATTATTAACTCTCATTTGAAAATCAGGAATCCAGGATACATTTGTAATAGAAACAGCGGGAGTGCTCGCCGTATAAAAATATTGCTGAGATCCATTTGCTAAAACGAGCGATTTACTTGAGTTGACTTTGAAACTATTTATTGTAGAAGCAAAATCTGTAAAAACTGAAGCTGAAAGTATTTCGCTTCTGGTGTTTGATCCGCCGTCACCATTTGTAATATATTCCGTGACTGTATATGTACCTGGGTTAAGATATGCCTGTTCGATTGCAAGACCAACGTCACCTTGTTGATTTAAGATTGAATCAACCTTCATACCTGTAATATTACCAAGTAAGATGTAGTATGCACCCGCACTCATTCCCATGAATACTACGAGTGAATTACTGGTAACATTAAAAGTAAGACTTACTTCGGTTGAAGGTTGTATTGGTGGAGTATTTACCTTATAATAGGTATGATAACTTGAAAAACCACTGACTCCCACTCCACTAATAGCATAGTGTGAATTTGCACCAGACTTGTAGCTGTTTACTGGCGATGTTGTGATAGCCATTCCAGTATCATTATAACCATTCATTCCTACTCCAAGAGCGTATGAGCCATTGGCAAATTGGGATGCCTGAGATATACCAGAGGTGCTATATCCATATAGATACAAAGCTGCACTAAAATTCAGTGCCAAAGAGTCCGCATAATTTAGAGCACTTGATCCTACAACATATGGCGGCACATTTGATGATATTGACGAATTTAAAGTGATCTTCACAAAAATTCCAAGTGGGAGAGAACTGGAAATAGAAAAAGTTCCACCATATGCATCATAACTATCATTTAATGCCTTTGCAGAATACGTATAATTTCCATATGATAAAGCAACTACTATTGTATTGTTGAATGATTGATATATAGTTGAATTAATGATGATTTGGAATGGAATTTGTGGTTCATTGTTAGATGTGTAAAAGGTAACTAACGAATATTTATAATCTTTAAAATTAAAGACCCCAAAATCTGCATAATACATCTCACCACCGGTAATGAAAAATGAATTATTGCTATAGGCCATTGATGATATCATATGAAAATTTGATGGGATGGCTGAGGACATATCCACTATGGGGTTGTCAAACATTGATATATTTATGTTAGGAAGCATTAGGAGTATGGGGGAATTGACAATTGCACCAGATTCGAAGCTATCTGATACGCCTCCGATAAATAGCGAACCGTTTCCTACAGTGAGAGAATCGATGCTCCCTATGTAACTGCTAATTCCAGGAAAAGTAGCAGCAGAACTCGTAGTTAGATTAATTGCAAACATTGAAAGCAAACCTTCCTGAGATCCACCAATAATCAAACTACCTTTGTACCAAGCCATATTCATTCCCGGCAAGAATGAAGTGTGAACACTAAAGTCTGAAGGTAATAAATAACTTAAGTTTGTTAAGACTGATGAGGACTCATTATACAGATAAAGATATGTATTGCCACTGTAATTATTCCCTGATGCCAGCATAAATGTTCCCGAAGGAGAAACATATTCTTCCACATTACTGACGTGAGGATTGGCTGTGTTGAGTAAGTTAGGAGTTATATTCTGGACACTACCAGTAATGGGGTTGTATGAATACAATGTTGTGTAAGGTATCTGATTTAGTTGCGCATTTTTGCTCGAGGCAGTAATAAGGAAAAGCCCATTGCAGTAAACATCCTGAGATAAAATTCCATGACCTATGGGAGTTGAGGCAAAAGCCGATGATACATTAACAACCGTGCCATTAGAGGGGTAAAATTTATACATTAATGGGGCTGGACTAGGAAGGTACTCTGTTCCCACTAATAGAAAGTAATGATCATAATAAGCAGCACCAGTCAAATAACCTGCTTGTGAAATGTTATTATTCAGCGGGGTTGCAATTGTTCCATTATAGAAAACAACTCCGTTTCCCCCAACTGTTATAAACCCACCATCTCCAGAGACAGTCAGGGACGCCCATGCTCCAGGTATGGATGGAAGACCATCTATTTGGCTTGTAATATTTTGAAAAGAGCCTGATGTAACAGCGGAATTCTGGTTAGGGGAAGTGGTATTAAGTGCAGCACTTGACATAGGAACAATGGATAACAGCATTAATGCAGCAACAATCATAGGAATTAGTCCCTTAGGATATGTGAAATTCATTTTAATCACCAAATAAGATTAAACGCTTTTTCAAAGGAAATGCGTTTAAATTTAAAACATCATAAGAGGGACAACAGTTTAATTCATTTTTATTAAAACGTTCTAAGATTTTCATAATTGTAATTATTGATAGCTATTATAAAAACATTCGCTGATGGGTAGCTTTGGGACAAAATTATTCTTGGAACTGTCTTAACTTTTCTTCGTCTTCAGGGGTTAATTTCACTTCCCTCACATGGCACGTGAGGGAATAGTCACCCAGGAAATCCAGAACCTTGTCTCGGTCG
>JAKATR010000021.1 GCA_021818675.1 Thermoplasmata archaeon
AGGAACGAGCCTTTTCAATCAGGCGGTCTGGAAACTCCATCTCATGACAGGGTAGAGGCAGGAAATATTCATAAGGCTAACAAGGGAGTTTTGTTCTTGGATGAAATCAATCTCCTAAGACTGGAAAGCCAACAGGCTTTACTAACTGCTTTACAGGAAAAAAAGTTCCCCATATCGGGTCAAAGTGAAAGAAGTGCAGGTGCCATGGTTCAAACAGAGCCAATTCCGTGCGATTTCATACTTGTAGCTGCTGGTAATCTGGATGCAATCCAGGGAATGCATCCCGCACTTCGATCAAGAATACGTGGCTACGGATACGAAGTCTATGTAAGAGACAACATGGATGACAATGATGAAAATAGAAATAAAATAGTTCAATTCATAGCACAGGAAGTTGTAAAAGATAAGAAGATACCTCACTTCGACATTTCAGCAGTTACAGAGATAGTTAAAGAAGCACAGAAAAGGGCAGGAAGGAAAGGCAAACTCACGTTAAGATTAAGAGAGCTTGGAGGTTTAATAAGAGTGGCGGGTGACATGGCTATTGGTGAAAAAGCTGCAATTGTAACCGCAGCACACGTAACAAAAGCCAAGAATTTCAGTAAACCTCTTGAACAGCAGGTAGCAGACAGAGCCCTTGAAGTGAGGAAACTTTATAAGACATTCTTAACAGAGGGAGAGCAGATTGGATCAGTTAATGGACTTGCAGTGATGGGCGGAGGAAGCGGCATGGCTGAATATACCGGTATAGTTATGCCAATTGTTGCAGAAGTTACTCAGGCTCAGAATAAGGGTCATGGCATTGTGGTTGCCACTGGTAAACTTGGAGAGATAGCAAAAGAAGCTGTTCAAAACGTTTCTGCGGTATTTAAGAAGTTTACAGGGAAGGATCTGTCTGATCTTGACATTCATATCCAGTTTGTTGGCTCATACGATGGAGTAGAGGGCGATTCGGCAAGTGTTTCCATAGCAACAGCTGTAATATCGGCGATTGAAAGCCTTCCAATAGACCAAACTGTTGCAATGACTGGCTCATTGAGCGTGAGAGGAAATGTTCTTCCAGTGGGAGGGGTAACAGCCAAAGTCGAAGCGGCAGTAGAGGCGGGATTGAAGAAGGTTATTGTTCCCAAATCGAACTACGATGACATTATTCTGGATGAATCCCATAAGGATAAAATTGAGATAATCCCGGTAAGCAATATTGAAGAAGTTCTGGAAGTAGCTCTGGGGCAGTCCCCGGAAAGACAAAACTTCCTGAAGAGAATTGCGGATATCGTAAAACCACAACCAAAGGTAGGAAATGGGAGAACAGGCGCTTACTTTGCCTGATTTAAGATATTATTCTATTTTATCCACTTCTTTTTATAATAAATTTGTTGATCACATTAAGCAAATCGACTCAATATATTTTTTTTCATTGAATGAAATAAGCTGCATTGACCAAATAAGTGAGGCTTTTAGGCGTTCAGAGAATATCTCAAAATGTAAAATTAAGGAAAGGGGTGCTTACTTTCTATGTCTTTTGTCAGGGACTACACGTATAGATCTGGCCATGCAAAAGTCTGGTCTTCAGAAAGAAACACCGAAATTTGGTGCAGTATCAGACTATCCATTAAAAATTGAAAACTTCGAGAATTCTTTCAAAGGATTGATCGCACCAATTAACGCAAACTTAAATGAAAGATGTACTGAGGCACAAATGAAGATTTTCACATACATGACAATGGTTGATTTCCACTTGCATTCATGATAAGAAGAATGCTACATTAAATTTATTTTGGAGATTTTTATGAAAAAATCCCTTCATAGAAGTTCGAGACCAAACCGTGAATTGATATTTTTCTGTTTCTCCTAATATATCTTCCCGATATTTGTCATATTATACCCATATACTACCCACCATGATTCGTCAAGATGGAAAGGTTGCGATGTGAAATGCATGAAATCCATTGAAAGAGATACTGTGAATGTTATATTCTCATAGAAGGTGTAATTGCCTGGAGTCATTATGGATGATATGGGAAGTTTGTATGCACTATTATTTGATTCCTTATAATCACCCTTTTCATAGAGATGGAAATATGAATATCCACTGTTGCATAATTCTGAATAAGTCCAGTATGGTCCAAAACCGTCGTTTTTGTCTGTTCCATCCCTGAATACAGGATTGTTTACTGATAATGATGTGTTAAGAATTGTTACGACCGGATGGCTGTATGGCCAGTGTATTGTAGTTGAGGGATTCAGGCAAAGGACACTGTTTATTAAACATCCGCGAGTAATATTTTGCAACACTATGTTAGATAGATTCACATGGTGTGATAAACCACCAGGTTGTAAATCAATTCCTATGATGATAGTATTGCCTAGATAAGAGAAGTTTTTGATATTAAATATACAATATTCACCTGGTAGCGCAGTATAGTGATAATAACCGGTTTCACAGTATATTCCATTTGGTTCAGTTGCATTCTCATAATTTACAAGTGATAGAAAAGATACAAACACCATAATTAAGATTACAATGATTGCACCGATTTTTTTGAATTTACTCTTCGTGCTTATCCCTCAAATTTTAATTGATGGAAAATTGAGCTCAAGGTTGAATACATTATGAATTCAAGCCTGAAAGATCCGATTACTAATAAAAGTTCGTTTTCCGAATTCGAGATTATATACATGGAATGGACTTTATTGCGATAGTAGACATTGATGTGCTCCCTTAATTATTTGGACAGTTATAAGAGAGAATATATAGAACTAGAGAGATATAAGGGGGAGTCCAGAGGGGGTTTTGTAAATCTCCTGCACACTCCAGGAGATATGGTGATATAGAATGTCAGGAAAGTTCACCGTTGAGCAAAAGGCACAGATTGTTATTGAATCATTTACGGTTACAAACATTGCTGAACTGTGCAGAAGACATGGAGTATCCGTTGCACAGTTCTACCGCTGGAAAGAAAGATTTCTCAAGGGTGGTAGCAATGCACTTGGAGAAACCTCAAAGGGAAATGAATACCAGAAGGAGATTG
>JAKATR010000063.1 GCA_021818675.1 Thermoplasmata archaeon
TCACAACGTTTCGTATGCGTACTGTCTTCCGCGAGGGGACGGGAAGTGCGAATCGCTGTCACATTTTCTAATCATAAGTTCTATCAGCTAAACGGTTTATAATAAATTGGTGTGCGAAATATATATCATAATATGATTTAATCCCTGTTTTGGAAAAATTTACAACCACTATTGATGTAAAAAAAAGTGAAACGGGAATAGAATTTAGTTTAACTCATTCTTTTTCTTTTCCCAAGTATCCATTCACCTTCATCGGCAATCAATGCATTGCTTGGAATATATATCATATCCAGAATGTCGTTGTCCATTAGATAAACAGATGAACATTCTGCACATGTGTGATCTGATAAATCGTCCTTCAAAGTGATCCCTGAACCACATTTGGGACATTTCAGAATATTATGGATGTCGGGGAGAGGAAATGCTTTATCCTGCTTTTTTTGCAGCAAAAAAAAGGTTGTGGGAAATAGTGGGAAAAAATTGAACATTGTCCCTATTTTAAGGTAGAAATTTAATGGTATTCTCTTTAACAATGAATAATCTTCTAATCCACTCGATATTTTCCTGCGTACTGATAAATTGTTCTTATGGAACAACTGCTCTATGAAATTCCTTTTGAATGCGAATGTAGGGGAGGAAGCAGGATGAACCTCAGATATATTTAACCTTGAAAAAGTCACGCTTTTCGATTCTCGCGATTTTACTTTGCTTTCAGCCATATGAAGTTTGAAATCGTCTACTATGGTTGCAAGGGACGGTTTAGGGTTTATTGAAATAAGCAAGAATCCTCCGGGTACAAGAATTCTGCTAAGATCTCTCAAAACCTGAAATGGCTGAGAAACGAAGTTAAAGACTCTTATCATAACGATGCAGGAAAATGAATTGTCTGCAAACGGAAGGTGGTAAAGATTCGAAGCAAGAAAAATTGCATCTTCCATATTGGATTTGCTTTTGACCTGCGCTAGAAACTCCTTATTGATGTCACTTCCAACATACTGTTTTGCATATTGCTGGATCGTACTCGTAAGTCTTCCGTTTCCGGTTCCAAGCTCTAGTATCCTACTGCAATCCGATGTTTTCAAGAATGAGGACAATATTATCTTTTCCAAAGAATTGACTTTTTCCCTTCCTTCCCACAACGAGGTGAAATCAAGTTTTTCGAATCTGCTTACGATTTCCTGATTTTCTGCGTCACTGATCATAATTTAAGACACTAATGAATGGTATAGAACTTCATAACTAATCAATTTTTTTGGAAACTCCACATTTCAGTTGATATTCACCATCTCTAAGAAATGATACTAAATTTATAAGTTGAATTTTTAATTTGTTAAGAGTATTCATATGTTGCACCAAAATTTCTGTAACTATCAATGCTGTTTTAATCAGGCAAAAGAGAAAATATTGATTTGTTGCCCCTTTATTTTTAAATTTAAATATTATGTAAAATGATACTTCATTTACCCTGCATATTCCCAATGGAATCTATGAACAACTTTACTGAAACGGTATTACAAATACGCAAAGTTGTATAAAAATCATTTACATTTCGGATATGAATATGAAGCAAAGAATGGCCGGTGTATAGGATATATGTAACCATTCGTAAACCTTCTCAGAAATGTAAAAGGTGAAACTTGCTTATTGGATTAGTCAATATTCTAATAAAAATACGATTTTTATTTATAATGAGCTACTTCTAAGTAAAAAAGGATAATAAATCGAAGCTTAAAATTATAAAAACGAGCAATATATTAGAGAGATAGTTTTATAGCATATTTTGTATCTCTTAACTGTTTCATATTGCAACACTGGGTTTATGGCACAGCTTTTAATAACGTAAATACTATAGAAAATACCATATCTTCAGTCTATTCGTCTGATTCAAACATAGTCGTTGTGGATGCATATTCTACTGATGGTACTTATGAAAAGCTCTTAAATCTGAAAAAGGAGTTTAACCTTCAGCTATTTCGGGCGAAATGCTCTAGAGGTAAGGGGAGAGATATTGCCCTAAGAAAATGCCCTCTTAATGCGTTTGCGGCCTACATTGATTTTGATGCTGTTTATAATGATAATTTCCAAAAGATTCTGGATTCGGAGTGTGATAAAACATTGGCTTGGCAGCACTATTGCCAGACAGGTTTTTTCTCTAGAGTTGATACTGCGATAAAAGGGGGCGGCTTTAGAGACCTGAGAGGCCTGGAAACTTTGGAATTTATATTAAGAACTGGTGTTAAACTAACATTGCCGGTACAAATTGGTAAAAACATGCAATATGTGCCGGATGGCTTTGGAGCAAGAGAGCGGAGATACGCCTCTGGAAGGAAAATTTTTTCCAGAATGCTGGGGGTCTCTATAGACTCAATAAGGTCTCAGGGCCTTTCTTTTGGAGAGTTTTATCGATATTATCCATATTTTAAAATTCCTTTATACATTACAGCTAAGATTAAAGGAACTTTTAGAATGACGCAAGGGGAATCGAATGCCTTATTCTTCATGAAACGAATTGTAGAAACCTTGGGAGATCATAATGATTTCGGAATAAAAGATGATTGTGTTGCCCTACCAGTTCCATTCCCTTTGTTTTCAGACTCTGAAAAACCTGAAAGGCTAATTTGCGAAATCTGGGGAAAGTTCAGAAAGTATGTTAGGTCAGGTTCTGAATCCAAATGGGGTTTTCCGGTATTAAAAGATAAACAATTTGTGATATACGCGATAGATAAGAAAGGCCTTGAAAACTATGTTAGAGCTGATCCTTATGGTAAGACTTCCATAAAAGAATTTGAAGAATATAATGTTAAACCATGTTAAAGTATATAGCCATATCTTTCGCCAGATGATATAGAAAATCTTATGTAATATAGAAGCGGTTTTGCTTTAATATTTTTTTTGATTTTTTTATTACCCTTTCACTGTTTCAAGATTGGATCATGAAAAATTTTAAGCGCCCTCAACAGTCGGATAGTTAGTAAATTAATCAATTTATAAATCATTCTCTATTGAAATCAAGCAAATGGAAAGGCTTATGATTTCCACCAATTTAAAGAGAGGATCTCTTTAACATTCTGAAGGCAACTTCAATTTTCATGCCACCAGACTGATGATCTTATGCAGAAGAGATCCAATATTGGCCAGAATGGCAGGGTGCATTTGTGAGACGCACTGCTGAATCCATACTAAGAGAATACCTTTATTCATTACTTGTTGTGTTTCTTATGCTTAGTAATTCGAGAAACATCAAAAATTTCCTTTACATACATATTTACTGGATAAAATTAACCAGTGGATTAATGAAATCGCGTGAATGGGATCACTGAGTATATTAGAAATATTTATGAAATGCGAATTTCATAACTAAAATACGAAATGAGAAATATTTATTAATGCGTGTCAACTAGTCTCATACATGAACAGTTTGATAAAAGGAATACTGCTTCTGCTCCCATATATCTTTATGGTTCTGGGATTCAGTATTTACAACAGAGTGAATCCGGAATTAGGTGGCTTGCCGTTCTTCTATTGGTACCAGCTATTGTGGATTTTTCTGGCGGCGGGTCTGACCTTTACAGTATACACCATGGAAAGTCGTGAATACGACATGAAGAAGGTGAAGGCCTAATGTCGTTTACTGATTATGATTATGCGTTATTTTTTGCAGTCATAATTGTTGTTCTCTTCGTTGGTTTCATATCCTTCCTGTGGCGGAAACCAAAAACAATGGATGATATCACCGAGTGGGGACTAGGCGGGAGAAGATTTGGCACAATAGTTATATGGTTCCTCCTTGGCGGAGATATGTATACCGCATATACTCTCATAGCAGTTCCAGGAGTTGCTGGCGGGTCTGGCGCTTTGGCAATGTTTGCCATAACTTATGGGATAATGATTTATCCAATTGTATATCTGATGATGCCTCGTCTGTGGACTGTTTCTAAGAATAGAAATTACATAACCGTAGGAGATTTTGTAAAAGATAGATTCTCCAGCCCTTTTCTGGCACTTCTCATAGCCATGACCGGGGTTCTTGCAGAGTTACCTTATCTGGCTTTGCAGATGGTAAGTATAGGATATGTAATGCAGGCCATATTGCTCCCAGTTTCCATTAGCTTAATCATAGCATTTCTACTGGTTGCTGCTTTTACTTTCCTCAGTGGAATGAGAGCCCCCGCTTTGACGGCAATATTAAAGGATGCGATCATTTGGGGAGTGGTTTTGACAATTGTCATTTACGTTCCAATTCACTATGGTGGTTTCGGAAATATTTTTGCAACAGCTTCCTCATATACAAAGACAACCAAGACGTTCTCCCCGTTAGATATGCCACCATCACTTGCGTTGGGGTATGTAACTCTTGCACTGGGTTCAGCCTTGGCCCTATTCCTTTATCCACATGGAATAACCGGTACCCTGGGGTCAAAGGATGTGAGAACTATTAAGAGAAACGCCTCCCTTCTACCTCTTTATAATGTGCTATTGTTAATTGTAGCAATTTTAGGTATTGCAGCGGTTGTTGCAAATGGGGCCATTTTTGGAACAAAAGGCCAACCTGCAACATCATTTGCTTTCCCATTCCTCATAAAGGATCTCTTTCCCTCAACGTTTACAGCCCTTGCATATGCTGCAATTGTGGTTGGAAGTGTAGTTCCAGCATCTATTATGGCTCTTGCATCCGCCAACTTACTAACAAGAAACGTGTATGTTGAATATATTAACAAAAATGCAACATCAGCTCAACAGGCAAGACTATCCAAATTTCTGGTAATCGTGGTGATAGTGGCTGCTTTGATATTCTCATTAACACCTGCCGCAAACGGTTATGTGATCTACCTTCAAACGTTTGGAGGGGCATTTATTCTTCAAACACTTCCAGCTGTATACCTGGCTCTTTACACTAGAAAATTCAGCAAATATTCAATAGGTGTAGGATGGTTAGTAGGGCTGTCTTCGTCACTTTATATCCTTTACCTGCTGAATTTCTCTGGATCACTTTATGCCCCGTTAGACTACATGTATGTTGGAATATTTGGATTAATTCTAAATGTAGCTGCGGTTCTTATCATGCATGTCATAAGTCTTGTGCTGCACAAAGTCAAGGATGAGGGGATAATCGAAAACAGTGAATTAAATAGCGAATTCTAATAATCCCTTTTAAAAAAGGGATAAAATTATTTTTTATAAATTTTTATCAAATAAGAATAGATGTTAAAAATTAAGTTTTAATTCAGGGTTAACAAATTATGTGTGACCATTATAATGTTACAGAATCGCTGTTTTTTCATCAGGCAGAATTAATTCCAGTCCTCGTATTTCTCTTTTATCTTAAACCCATTTTACATCTAATATATTCTAATTTTTTTTCTGCCAGATCTAACAACGATTTCATGCTTTCGTCCCTATAACATACTTAACCTCAGTTACAGCTTCTAAACCCCTTTTTTCCAATATTTAGATAAGAATAAGTATTTATTTTGTATAATCTAAAAACGTCAGGAGATAACTACTCATACAATATACGTCACCTTGATCGTGGAGTATGGATTTTAGGAGCCACGAGGTTTATCAGGGCATTTGGGAGAGGTTCTACCTTTATTTTTGTTCCTCTGATCTTCATAATAACCTATGGTATTTCATTCATTGACACTGGTCTTTTCCTTGGTTCCGCCACACTTCTAATGGCTGTTATCCAGTATTTTGCCGGTATTCTCACTGATAAAATAGGACGCCGGACCATCCTTGTCTATTCCCAGATTCCGGCAATTTTCTTCTATCTTCTCATATATTACAGTATAGCAGTACCTCATTATTTCCTGCTCCTGCTTGTCTCATGGTACGGTACAATAATTATCAATTCAATACAATACCCGGCAGTTCAGGCAGCAGTTGCAGATGTCACCTCTGTTCACGATCGATTGTCAGGTTATACCGTAATGAGAATCATGGCCAATTTAGGAATAGCAGTGGGTCCACTTCTTGGAGCCTTTCTTGCCACTTACGGTTTACAATATATTTTTCTGGTTTCTTCAGCGGTTACCGTGGTTGAAATTTTCATGCTCTATTATCTAATGAAAGAAACCTATAATCCAAAGGATCACGTTGAACTTAAGAAAGGAGAATTAACAAAATCTTATTCAAAGGATCGCTTCTTCATTATTTTCATAGTCATAGGCATCATTCTTGGCTTTTTCATGAGACAGAGAGGTTCTACATTTACTGTCTATACCATATATATTCAGCATTTGCCATACCTGTATCTTGGATATGTGTGGGCCCTGAATGGTTTCCTCGTGGTTATTCTTCAGTTTCCACTCCTTCGTATGATGACCAAATACGGAAATCCTATGCTCTGGAGAGGAGTGGGCTCTCTGTTTTATGCCGTAGGTTTCCTCTTCCTGATGTATACTCCAACACTGGCAATTCTATTTGGCTTCATGACAATTTCAACATTTGGAGAAGATCTGGTTTCCCCGACAACACAGAGCATAATAACCACCATAGCCCCGGATAATATGCGGGGTTCATATATTGGTGTATACAATCTTTACACCAGCATAGGTGGATTTGTCGGGGCAGTATTTGGATTATATCTTCTCTTTGTTTTGGAGAATGTTTCATCCACATATTGGGTATACATAGCTCTTGGGTCAGTACTTGTTGGTGGGATGTATGTTTCAATCAGCAGACTCTTTTCAAGACGGTTTACCACAGTAGTTGCTGAGGAAGTTACGGCATCGAATTCGTGAGTACGCCGCAAAATTATATAAAATCACTTGTATTTGCTTAAAAATATATGAGAAATAAATTAAGAAAAATCTCCGGACTTTCGGAAGAGAATATGAATGAACTTACTGAGATCAAAGATAAAGCAAAGAAATACAGGAGACTGAATTCCATTGTAATTTTCTTAGCCTACCTCATTGGGGATTTTGCAGCGTTAGCCTTTGGATTGCCAGGATATTTTGGCCTATTATTACAAATCTTACTTCCGGTCCTACTTATTTTGATCCTTTCAAAAAAATTCAAGAAAAAAACAAATCAGACCATAAATGTAGGGGGATTCGGACCTTCATGGTATGATAGACATGCAAATTTCAAAAGTGTGAACGCCAAAGTCCATAAAAATATTTCAAATGATGGGTTATATACTCCGGATATCCCATACGATAAATCCTTCGAAGAACATCTGAATAAAAATTAGAAAATTTTAACCTGAAAATTTTTATTGTTTGATACTCAGATTCCCAATTTCGAAAAGCCTTGAAACTGCATCCTTGAAGAGCTTGATATTTCTTCCTTCTTTACCAATGGCTGAGCCCGTTTTCATGGGATCTACGGCAACCTGTACATCAATCCTTCCCTGCTTCCATGTGACATCTATTTCCCTTGGCCCGAACCTGAAGAAAAGATTCAGCACAAATGTGAGAAGGTCCCGGGACAATTCCGCAACGAGAATGTGTTTATTTATATGTTCGCGAAGCTGGGCTATGATGTTTTGATTTTTGGCAAACATTTCGGCCATCTTTTTCTCCCCAACGATAAAAAGAACCATGTCTTCGTTTTCAAGGCATTCCTTCAGTGGTATTTTTGCTGTCTTTTCAAACAGCGCAATATACCCCATGATCTTATTGTCGATCGTTACCTCTTTTGTCGCCAAACTCACTGCACCTGCTTTGCCGGATTATCTCTCTTGTATACAAGATGTATTGCGCCAGTTCCCAGTGTGATTGGTTGACCAACTATTATATTTTCAGCAACACCGGTGAGTGAATCTGATTCTCCCATCAGACCTGCTCTGAGAAGATGCTTTGTGGTTATTTCAAAGGCAGCTCTTGCCAGCACACTGCTCTTCTTTCCAGATATTCCCTGCCTTCCAACTGCTCTGATTGAGCCTTCGAATGACATCATATCGGCAACAAGCATCAGATGCCTTAGATCTACTTCAAGACCCTGTTCTTCCAGTGTTCTCCTTGCTTCATTAAGGATTGCGTTTCTTGCAGCCTCTATGCCAAGTACCTGTCCAATCTCAACGATATCGTTTGTAAATGTTCTTGAAGAATCGACCTCATCAAGTTCCAGAACCTCCTTAAGGTTTGAACCCTGAGTATAGATGATCCAGCTTCCATCATTTTGTTTTCTTGAGATGGCTCTCTTGATTCCGTTGATACCTTTAATTGTGAGGGTTTTGAGCCTTTCCTGTGTTGCATATAGCCTCTTATAGGAATCCTGCTGCGGCTTTACAATAACCCTTCCCTTTGATTCTTCTGGGAGAATTGTGATTCCCTTTTCTCTGCCCAATGCATCAATAATGTCGGAAAGTGTGACCATTCTCTCTTTGAGTCTGTCCTTGATGGGAATAATGGTTAAGGTCATATCTTCAACGTCGGTTTCAATATCACAGATATCAATTATGGATGTGTTTTCAATCTCCTTAACAACCCTGCTCGTTATGGATTCGTCCTTTTCAAATTCACTCTTAAGGTAAATTGTCATGGTTGGTGTGGATGGCGTTCTCCTTGCATCTACAATTTCAATAAGTCTGGGAAGACCAAGAGTAACGTTAACCTCCCTGACACCAGCAAAGTGAAACGTTCTCATTGTCATTTGCGTGCCTGGTTCACCAATACTCTGAGCGGCTATAATTCCAACAGCCTCGTATGGATCAACCTGTCTTTTCTTGATTTCTGATACCAGTGTGTCAACAACCTTGTTGTAATACTTCACACCCTTCTTTTCCTTCAATTCCAGTAATCTTGTGGCAGAATCAAGTGGTATCTTTACGCCCTTTTCATTGAACGAGTGCATCAGGGACATTGAAGGTTTGTCTATATTGCTTGAATATTCCTTTTTCTTGGTTATCTTAATAGAAGTTCTTTCCGCTTTTTCAAATGTGGCAACTTCCTTCAATTTTCTCTTTCCTACCCTGAATTCAGCAACACTTATTGGCTCTATTTCTTCTATTTTGCTGATTCTTAAGATGGTTTTAAGTCCGGTTTTCTTCTTAAGCGTTAGATCCTTTTCTTCCTTGTATTCTTCTATGCCTGCTATGGATATCTTGAATTTGATTGTCTTCTTGTCCAGCGTTATATAGCCATCCTTGAAATCTCCCCGGATTTCATAATCTACGGCATAATTGCATGGCATTTGTTTCTTTATTTTTTCAACATTTGCTTTTAAATCTTTGATTATGAGTGAATCCATCTAATTTTCCTCCTGATCGATATCGAATAAAATGTAGTTCAGATCAATAGTTTTCCCCTTGTCGCTTCTTGTCGGGTCAACTCCGTCCTCTCCATAGTCAAATTGAATTATTGAGCCAACGGTATCGGTAACTCTCCTTGATTCATCCACCTTCAGATCCTCGAACGCATTGATCAGTCTCCTCTGCATATATCCGGACCTTGAAGTTCTTACTGCTATATCTACCAGTCCTTCCCTTCCTCCAATACTGTGCATGAAATATTCAAGGGGATTCAATCCATCTTTATATGATGATTTTACGAATCCTCTGGCATTTGCACCGATATCGCCCTTCTGGAAATGCGGTAGTGTTCTCTGAGTATAGCCTCTGTTTAATCTTTCACCCCTGACGGATTGCTGACCAACCATTCCAGCGACCTCTGATATGTTAAGCATCTTTGCCCTTGCTCCGGAACGGGCCATGATAACTGATGGATTTGTCAATCCCAGATAAGTGGATGCAATTTTTCCTGATTCATCCCTGGCATGACCGGTTATGGACATTATTTCAATTTCAAGCGTTTCTTCAATGGAACGACCGGGTGATGACTGGAATTGCCCTGCTTTGAATATATCTATATTCTTTGTAACTTTCTGCACTGCTTCCGTTGAAACCTGAAGAATATCTGAAATTGCGTTTTCAGGAATATCATAATCCCCTATTCCTGTTGAAAAGCCTCTCTGGCTGATAAATGCCACACCAAGTCTCGTTACGTTATCTATGAATTTTGCAGCTTCCTGAGGGCCATATTTTCTGTAAAGCTTATCGATTATTTGTCCCGAGAATGGGCCAATTGCTTCCTCATCTATTGTTCCATGAATCATTTTGCCGTTGATAATAACAACATCCTTGTCTTCAGGGTCGTCTTCATATTCACATTTATCCTTTGCTCCTGCGCAGAGTTTGCTTCTGAATTTGAGATTGAAATCCCCGGGAAGCAGAACTGAAAAGATGTCACGTCCCTTGAAAAATTTCTTTCCATCTCTCATTATGAATTCCTTTGGCTCGTCCAGGTCCAGATAACTCATCATGTGAATGACTTCTTCCTCTGAGAATTCCGGATTGCCATGTGTCAGAAGAAACATTGATGTTATGTGATCGTGAATACCTCCTATAATAGGTCCGCCAAATCTTGGAGACATGATCTGTTCCTGAACCTTCATTATTATCCTTGCTTCTGCTCTTGCTTCCTCCTTCTGTAATACATGAAGATTCATTTCATCTCCGTCAAAATCTGCATTGTAAGGAGTGCACACAGCAAGATTGAATCTGAATGTCTGCCCGTCGAGAATTCTCACGCTGTGTCCCATCATTGACATTCTGTGAAGTGATGGCTGTCGGTTAAATAGAACGATATCTCCTTCGGATAATTGCCTTTCAACAACCCATCCAATTTCTATTCTCTTGCTGTTCTCTTCGGCATTAGCTTTTGTTACCTTTACTCTTCTCTGATCCGGTCTTATGATATAATTGACTCCTGACGTGTATTTTCCATATTCATCCCTAGGTTCCGGTCCTCTCTTAACCCATTCCCTCATAACTTCAAGATTAAACTGGTTGATTGTAACGGGTATAGTTAGTTCTCTGGCAGCCTTTTCAGGAACGCCAACTTCATTAACAGAAAGGAATGGTTCCGGAGAAATAACAGTCCTTGCGGAAAAATTAACTCTTTTACCGGAAAGGTTGGATCTGAATCTTCCTTCCTTACCTTTCATTCTCTGAACCAGCGTTTTTAAAGGTCTTCCTGATCTGTGTCTTGCTGGAGGAATTCCTGCGGTCTGATTATCAAAGTATGTAGTTACATGGAATTGCAGCAGATCCCACAGATCCTCAATAATTAGCTGAGGTGAACCGTTATCCCTGCTCTCCCTGAGTCTCTGCGATATTCTGATTATATCAACGAGTTTGTGCGTCAGATCATCTTCGCTTCTTTCTCCGGTCTCAAGTGTGATCGATGGTCTTACATTAAGTGGGGGAACCGGTAGAACCATGAGAACCATCCACTCCGGTCTGGCCACTTCTCTGTTTAATCCAAAGAATACAAGATCTGAATCTGGAATTCTTTCCAGTCTTTCTCTGATCTCCTTTGGCGTGATCTTTATCCCTTCTTCTCTGAATGTGGTTGGCTTGTCCAGTATTACCTTAATTTGCTGTGCTCCGCAGTGTGGACAGACAAGTCTCTGTGTGCATTGATCAGTGACCTTTTTTGATCTTGAAGCAAGTCCATCCGGGTCAAGCTCATTAAAAGCCGCTTCGTTTAAAATTGCACTGTAGGATTTGATTTCATCGTCTGTAAGTTTTATCCTTCCGCACACTTTACATGTTGATTCAAGCAATGTCTTAATTTCCTTTATAAAACCAACATGGACAACTGGCATTGCAAGTTCTATGTGTCCGAAGTGTCCAGGGCATTCATCAACCTTGCCACCGCAAGTCGCGCACTTTAAACCTGGTTCGATAACTCCCATATGGAGATCCATAAGACCTCTTTCTATTGGATATCCGTCGTCATCGTAGGTATCAGCGGTTATAACCTTCACCTGTGACATCTTTCGGATTTCATCAGGAGAAAGCAGTGCAAATTGAATCTTGTTTATTCTTTTTGATATCCAGCTACTCATTTCATATCACCCAGTAAAAGTCTCATCATTACACCCATCGACATCAGTTCATCTCTCATCAGTTTGAACGCATAGCTGGTTTCCACAGCGTGAATATTTCCAGTATTTCCGCAAACAGGACATTTGAAAGTCCCCTTTCTCCTGTCCATTATGGCAATGTGACCGCATTTCGGGTTTCCGCAAATGTATAGAATTGTGCCATCGCTCTGATCCAGAAGCCTGTCCTTGATAACCATTGCTGCTCCGTGAGCAATAAGCGTATCCCTTTCCATTTCTCCGAATCTGAGACCTCCCTGTCTGGATCTACCTTCTGTTGGCTGCCTTGTAAGAATCTGTACAGGTCCTCTTGACCTCGCATGGAATTTGCCCGCGACCATATGATGCAGTTTCTGATAGTAAATTACGCCTGTGAATATATCGGCCTTTAGTTTTTTGCCAGTAATTCCGTCATACATACTCTCAGTGGAGTCATATCTAAAGCCATATTTTACCAGATCTTCTCTTAATGACTTTTCTGGCTCTCCTTTGAATATTGTACCGTCAATTATTGATCCTCTCATTGTTGCTACTTTACCCCCAATCATTTCCAGAATATGACCAATAGTCATTCTTGAAGGAATTGCATGGGGATTGATGATAATGTCCGGAATAATGCCCTCTTCTGTGAAAGGCATATCTTCCTGCGAAACCACGGATCCAATGACGCCTTTCTGCCCATGCCTTGAAGCAAATTTATCTCCAAGTTCAGGAATTCTTGGACTCCTGACCCTGATCTTAACTATCCTGCTATTGCTTTCCGAGACAGTCAGAATAACATTGTCCACGTATCCCTTTTCATTTGGACGCATTGTAATAGAGGATTCCCTTCTCCTCTGCGGGCCGAGTTTTTCTCCACCTTCCTCAAGGAATCTTGGGGGTGAAGTCTTCCCTACGAGAACATCAGAACCTTCAACGTATGATTCAGGGAATATGACACCATTCTCATCCAGATTTTTGTAATACTCTTCAGCTCTGGCTCCCAGAACCTCGTGAGTTGGAATTTCAAATCTGTCCTCCTGTCCTCCAGGATATCTTCTTTCCTCTGCAGTATAAGTTCTAAAGAAGCTACTTCTGCCAAGTCCCCTTTCCACAGCTGCTTTATTAAAGACTATGGCGTCCTGAATGTTATAACCCTGATATGAAAGAATGGCGACCACGAAATTCTGACCGGCTGGTTTCTTATCATATTTAATGTAATCCATTACCTGAGTTTTCACAAGAGGTTTCTGCGGATAATCCATATAGTGGCCTCTGGTATCAGTCCTGATCCTGAAGTTTGTGGATGACAATCCAATGGATTGCTTGGTCATAGCTGCTGCCATTGTAACCCTTGGCGAAGAATTATGTTCCGGGTATGGTATCATGGATGCAACAACGCCCAAAATCAATGCGGGATCGATCTCAAGATGTGTATGATCGTTTGTGAGAAGTAGTTCTGACGGGAATCTGCCTCCACATCTCTCGCATAAGAGTTCTATATCTTTTTCACCGGGGTTTGTCCAGTCCACAACACCTCTGTATAACTGGCTGTGGCATCTTGGGCATTCCTTTGGCAGGTCATAGGCATATATGGCAATGAAGAGATTTTCCTCTTCCTCTGAATCGATCCATTCCATTGCACCTTGCTTTACCAGATCCTTAATTGTAATTTCACCAAGTCTAAGTTTTTCCAACTGTCCCCTGGTAATCTTTACATTACCATTCTCAGCTATGAGCAGTGGTCGTCTTATTCTTCCTCTGTCACAGTTAATAATGACTTCCTTTGTTGCTTCATCATATCTTATGTTGACCTCATCAGATATCTGTCCTGATCTTCTGCTTCCCCTTACGTTTTTTGTCAGTTCTGCTGGATCATCATGATATCCAACGAAATCACCATTCAAATAGACTCTGCCAGTATTGGGATCCTCCTTGGTAAGTTCCTTCAGACCCATTCCTCTGAGAAATTCCAGAATCTTGGTTGAATCTATTCCCTCAGATACGTTAATAAGCAGTGCCGCATTTTTAACCAGCCCACAATTTTGTCCTTCTGGGGTTTCATTTGGACAGATTCTTCCCCATTGAGTTGGATGAAGATCCCTGGCTTCAAAGTGTGGCTGTGATCTTGTAAGCGGAGATATTATTCTCCTCAGGTGACTCAGAGTGCTTACATTTGATACCCTGTCAAGCAACTGAGAAACGCCTGTTCTTCCACCAATCCAGTTTCCTGTTGACATTGAATGCTGCAATTTCTGTGTTAGTAAATCCTGTCTCACAGCAGGTTTCAGCTTTATCCCTTTCTTTCTGTTGAACGTTCTTTCGAGTTGATATTTGAGATCCTTAATAACTGCTTGGAATGCGTTTCTGAACAACTCATCCAGAAGATCACCGGCAAGTTTTATTCTCTTGTTTGCAAGATGGTCTTTGTCATCCTCCTTCCTTATTCCAAGGTTAAGTTCCAATAAAGATCGGGACATTCTTCCCAGATAAAGGGCTTTCTTAAAACGGTCTTCAGGTTTGTCTCCAAGATGTGGCAGAAGTGATTTATCTAACATTTGTGAAACTTTCTTTTCTCTGAATTCCTTGGCCTGTCCGGCTGCAAATCTCTTTTCCAGATATGCGATTGCATCTGCCCCGGTGATGACACCATTTGGTGGAAATATCTTGGGGTTTCTGCTGTCTTCAAGATTTGCATAAATGATCGGATCCATTTCATTTCTTGAAAAAATTGATTCGTGAATTTCATTGTCTTTTTCCATTCCAAGAGCTTTCATAAGAATAACTAATGGAACTGTTCCTGCAACGCTTGGAATTGAAACGTTGATTATACCCTCGGAGGACTTTTCAAGGGAAGTAAGTGCTCTGTAACCTCCCGTCTGAGAGAACACCTTAGCTACCTCGACCCTTGTATCGTATTTCTCTTCAAATTCTACCAAGATTTTATTTGGTGCAAGATCTTCAAGAGATACAATGACTCTTTCACTACCGCTTATTATAAAATAACCGCCTGAATCATCAGGGTCTTCTCCTATATACTGCAATTTTTCTTTCCTTGTTGCATTAATTGGGCCATTATTCTTTTCGATGTAACTGTCGAGCTTATTGCCGGAGAGAGTGCATACCTTTGATCTGACCATTACTGGCATATCTCCAATTTTTATGGTCTCGGGGTCCTTCTCTCTGCCGTCCTCGACAACTCTGAGTTTGATCATTATGGGTGCCGTATAGTTCAGATCCCTCATTCTTGCTTCGTGCGGGGTAATCTGGTTCGATGCACCGGATGCTTCCTTTATTTCCGGAGATTCTACCCATATGGTAGGTGCTCCAAAAGGAACCCCCTTATCTCTGGGTCTTCCGAAATATATCCTAATATCCTTACCACCTGTCTTAGACGGATCCAGAACGATAACACCGGGCTCATCATCATCGGAAACCCTGGTCTCATCCACAATCATCTGCATTAGATTGTCTGTGTTGTCTTTGGTGGCAACAAAATGGTTCATTGATTCTATTTGATGGTTTACTACACTTTCTGTTTTAAAAAATACTTCAACAAGCTCCTTCATTTAAAAACCTCATTACTCACTACCCTGTAATATTCCGTGAAACCAAGAGTAGAGCTCTTCCTTACGATCCTTATTATTCTCCCCGCCTCAATTTTTCCATGCATTTCTTCCAGTGTTTTCAATGCCGCATCATTTCTGCTAATTTTTGGCAATGAGTCCTTGGTAATTCCCAATGCATTAAGAACCTTTTCCTCTTCCTTGATTTCAACAACGTGGT
>JAKATR010000033.1 GCA_021818675.1 Thermoplasmata archaeon
CAGGAAATCAGGGTTCCACCAAAAGAGAAATTTGTCTTCAGACCGTCAAGCAAAATAAAATATAAATAATCCAAAAACTAAATTTTAGTTAATTTTTTCTTTCTTTCTTTTGCGTTTAGACCTGTAAGCGATTCAAGAAATGTGTTATAAATTTTTAATATCTGTTCAGGATTCTGTGGTTTTTCTTCGTTTTGAACCTCTATGAATAACTTCTTTCCTTCGTATTTGACTCTAACTTCCTTAATTCCAGGATAAGTTGAGACAAATTCTCCGTCTTTTGAAGTTACTTGTCCAAATGCGTCTTTCATCTTTTTTGATATTGACTCCGCTGACAGATCAATTCCCTTTTTTGTCGGTAATTCTCTCATTGTTTATGCCACCTTCTTTTGAACCTGTTTCCTCTGCATATGCCTATAGTAATTCCTCATGAATATAAGATTCATGTATTGGGCATCATGCTCAAGAAGTGGTGAGCAAGAAATGAGAGTAAGATCTTTTTCATAATCCATCAGAATTTCAGAAAACGTTTCAAATTTCAGGTCACCATGCTTAATGGCAGTGAGTTTTCTCTCACCGGTATCGTCATATTCCACTCCGGCATATTCAAGATACATATCGCCTTTGGCGTAAGGCTGGAACATTTCCAGAAGATTCTTAAAATCCTTTCCTTCAATGAGATTTCCGCCATTTAATGCATGAGTGTGAGGAACGTTCAAAATTGGTTCTACTTCTGGAACCTGTTTTGCAATTGATATTACCTCATCCGCTGTCCCAAAAATTTCAGGTTTTCCTGACGTCTCCACCCCAAGAAATGGAAAGTTTTTATCAGGGCCATATTTCTTAACAAAATTAGAATATGTGGCTGTTGCCATCTTTAAACTGTTCTTTTTTGTTCCCCTATAAAAACCAGTGTGGGTAATTACCCTCTTCGCCTCCATGGCTTTGCCTATGATCATGGACCACTTCAAATGATTGGCAGAGCTTTCCGCTATCTCTCCACCTTCCAGAAGGTCCATATAATATGGGGCATGTAAAGAAAGCAAAACATCCAGTTCCGTTGCAAGTTCTCCTCCTTCTTTCAGTTCATCATAATTCTTTGCCATATTCCAGAAGAGTTCCTGAACTATATCGTCTTCCTGAATAACAGAATCGTTTCCTATACTGACATAAACTCCATTCTCATCCTGTCTAAGAATGTCAATAATAATGGATGTCTCAATGTCTTTTGGCAACATTCCCGAATACTCAAGCACCTGATTTTCCTGTACATTAACCCTGAGTAATTGAACCTCCAGAGCATTAAGTCCTATATTGGCAGCGTCCTCAACTGATTCTACAAAAGTTCTACCCTTACTGGTTAACGGTATACCAGCTATTCCGTACCTGATCATAAATTATCTTGCCTATGATAGGATATAATTTTAATGTTTATGAATCATCCTATTTCGAATGTATTATGTTTGATAGTTCAGGACTAAATCATATTTCTTATTATTAGAACAAGACTGCTTTAAATTAAAGTATTGTTGAGAGTTAATATGAGCAATTCTTCAGCTACCCTTCAAGCATTTGACCCTTTTTCCGATTTTTGAGATGTGTGCTCCTAAATAAAAAGCTCCCGAATATAAACCCATATGCTGGAAGCTCTATGCTCTGAGAATATGTGTCTAAGAGGCTGGAATAATTTCCCTGAGATTCCAATATAAATGCTATTGACATGGCAGATAAGGAAATCCCAATTAATAATGACATATTATAGATTATCTTGATTGATCTCGCCGAATGAACCACATATCTAATCAATAGAAAATCTAAGAACAGCAGAAAGACAAGGAATAGCTCATTGGAAATATTATCAGGACCGAAATGGTAAGGATGATAATAGAATTTATATCCTCCAATTAAAAATGATTTGATAGTAAGAGAATAATATAACAAAATAGCAGTAACCAGAATTGAAAATGCCAGTACGGGATATACATATTTATTGTACCTTTGTCTATCCAGATATCGAACGCGGTAAACTATTGCAAGTATTCGTAACTCAATTCTTCGAATTTTCCTTCTGGCCACCGCGTATAAAAACCTAAGCGCCCTATTTCCACGATCTGAGATCATGAATAAACCCAGAAACCCTGCGATTATTGGAAGGAAATATACGTCGGGGGCAGCAATAAATGCTAATAAAATCAGGTATTGATTTTTTGTCCTTAATGCGAAGGAAGTTATGACAAAAAATATGGCCAGTGGAAATGTCGACATCGTGTAAATAAGAATTATTGCAAAAATGAATGAACTTGGTGATTGCTGCGTTGAATTATTAGTGTCTGAGAAGTCCCCAGCAATCGTTATTCCTATGACAATAATAACCAAAAATATTGTAAAAGCTATGTATAAATACATAAGTCCGCGGTAAAATAATCTTCTCTGATTTGGATAATAGACCTTATTATACAACTTTGAAAGGTGAAATACACTAAAACCCAGGAACACATAAGATATTGCCAATGAAGAGAGCGCAACAGAAATAAATGGTGATCTATTAATGCTGATGGGAGCAATGTTTGGTTCAACACCGAATAATAAATAATTGCCTAAGTATGGAAATCCGGAAAAGATCGTATAAATAATGCCAAATATCCCTGAAATTAGGATTGCCTTGGAATATTGCCGTATTATTGTTTTTTGCTGCACCAGTAAATTATTGTCTCCAATCGTTGAAGTTTCAATCTCAAACATGAAATATATCCTGAAGGCACAGGGCGCAATCATTAATTATATTTCTCACCTTTTTTCCATGTGAGTCATAGATTTCCATAATCCTATATCTATTTTGTATCGAATTGATTAAATACGGATTTGCAATGAATATTCTAATGGAGATAGAAAATGGATTAGATTGTTGCCGGATTCTATCCTGTTATAAATTAGTATACGACAAAAAAGGTGATATTGATGAATGTAGATCCAAATCTTACAAAAT
>JAKATR010000094.1 GCA_021818675.1 Thermoplasmata archaeon
GGTTGCTGAGATAAATGAGAAATGGTCACAGAGATCCTTGAAGGGATTCTATAAATGCACGGATGAGATCAGGGAAATGTTCCAGGAGAGGTATCCTTCATGATTACACAACTTTTGGGACGCTATGTTCATTCAAACATAGATTGAAATTACATAACCATCCTTTTCTGTGTTAAGTTTCTCTATGTGCCTGTCTGCAAAACTCAAGTATAGTTATTTTTCGCAAATCGTTCCTGCATAAGTTTTCTTTCTATCAGTTGCCTAACCCCTTTGAGAATGCCACCATCTTAAGCCTGGGACTCCCTCTCTCTTACAATTTTTGGCGCTGTATAAAAGCAATGACAATCAGACGAGGTTATGGAGGGCATAGATTGGAAGTCTTATTTATTGAGCGCCTGTATATAAAGGGAAAAACTTTCGCTTTTATCTAAAAGTTCCCTAACTTTTAATTTATCAGCATAAATTGGGAGCTGAAACTTTTCATATTTTCTCTGAGATTTCAAAACAATAGACGGTTTCTCCGATCCATAATTTATGCCATCTGAAACACAGATCCATTCCTCTATTTCGAATTCGAGATTAATTACAACAGTATTTTTTCTCCTTTCCCCGTTGATTAAGTCATTTATCTCCTTAGAATTCCCATTATTGCAGGAGCCGTCACAGTCAACGGTAACAATTGTTCTGTCGTAATCCTGATTGGCAACTCGAAGCAAGTTTTTTAGCTTGTAGATATTATACCGTTTTATCTTTACGCCTACTTCATTCCTGATTGTTTCAGACTTTTTCAGGCGTGCTATCAAGTTTTGAAAAAAGTTGACACCATACGTATCCTCCGTCAGGATTGCTACGTTCAAACAAGTTCACCATAGAGCCACGATTCACTGGGCGTAATGCCCAATTCAACGAGTTTCTTTTTTGTTGAATCAGGATCGGTGACCGATCTCACTGTGCTGTGATTCGCTGTATTCTCCAGTATTCTTAATTCCTCCAGATTAGTGCTGTTTATCACGAGTGGAGAATGAGTGCTGATTATTGTATAGACGCCAGACTCTCTGATGGAATCAAGTATGTATTGAATCGCAGTGTCGTGGAGAGAATTTTCAAGTTCATCGATCATAAGAAGGCTTGGCTTTGCTTCGAGGGCGATTAGCACCAATAAAATTTTAAAGAAACCATCCGGCAATGATGGGGCATAAAGTTCAAAGCTGGAACCAGGTATACTTTCATCTAATACCTTTAGTATTATGTTTCCCTCATCCGTTAGCTTGAACCCAAGTTTCCATCCGGGAAACAGGTCTTCCATTGTACGTTGTATCCGCTCTGAAAATTTACCCTGCTCATTAAACGTTTTGAACAACCATGCTACAGCCCACTCTCCATTAACCGCTCCTTCTGAGTTATAGTTTAAGGGCACGGGTTTCTTCATTTCATATATAAAATTGTGCCTTAGCAGTAAATTTTTCTTTTTTACTTTGGCCGTTGAACGGGAAGAGCCTAAGTAGGAAAATAAGTACAGTGGATCATTTCTGAAGAAATCATAAACATCCAAAAGTGGAATTCTCTTGTGAATTCTATTGTTTAGTTTCTCCATATGTATAGGTAGAACAATGGGAATACCCCTCATATATGCAATTTTATCATTCACAGGATTTGTGTGGATCTCGAACAGGTCATAACTTCTTTCTTTTCTGGTCTCGTTGCCAAAATATGAATGATATATATCAACTGCAAAAATAGACCGAGATTCGTCCAGGACTGTATAATTCTGACTGGATTCAAATGTTGTTTTCCCTTTCTTTTCCTCATCACGGCGAATCTCCATGTTTCTCTCCTTCCGGTTATTATTCATAAGAGTAACATCTGCCGATATCGTCTTGAAGAATTCCGGGAAGTACTGTATAGTCAACTTAGAACCCGCTCTCCTCAATTCTAAATAGTCTTTCACTAGGACTTTCTCTTCAAGAAATCTCAGTGATCCGCCTTCTCCAGTTACCAACTGCTCGTAGAGTATATCATATTCCAAGACATGGAATTCAAATTTGAAGTGTATATTTCTTCCAGATTCGGAACGATAGACTGCATTATTGTATCCCCAAAATGGGACGAAGGGGTAATCCGTGGGTCCGCGATAATTAACGCAGTCAAACGCAAGCTTGATGCTTTCCAAGAGATTTGTTTTTCCGGAACCATTTGGACCCACAATTACATTCAGCGGTGAGAAAAGAATTCTACTTTTTTCAAAACTCTTAAAATTTTCAACTTCAAAGGATAACATTTCTGCGTTCATCGTCATTTAATAAGGTATTTTATATATTTCAACTTACCGCAGTTCCTGATTTCAGGGATGTCATTATTGCAACCTCCCTTTCGCTATCCAATGACGCTCTAGCGCTATGGGCAGCTTTATAGGCTTAGCTGAAGTCGTTTTCATGAATGTTGCAAAAGCTCAAGTGCCGTAGTGGGGTCTTTGGATGGGTCCGCAGTCATGCATATCAGGAGTACATTAAACATGAAATTTCCCTGTCAGACGTGAAAGAAATGGAGAAATCAGTAGTAGTTTAATGTGAGGGAGATTTGGCATGGGTCGGAACGCTAATGGAAGTTGATCAAATTGTCTTCAGCAACTACATTTCTCCCTTAATCATTAATTGGCACGTGCTCATCCAGCCATTTTACCGTTTAATCCTTTTAAATTAACCCCGGCTTGATCGCAAACGACTTTACCAAAAGGAATTTATCAACAAAGAATTTTATATCATGTCTATATTTCATTATACACGGAAATATGCAACGTATTATTGCTTCACCACTTCTTTTTATGAACAATAATTCTCATCCGGTTTGAGAGATATTGCGGTAATTCCGTCAGGTAGCTATTGAAAGTTTCCCGATTCAGTTTCCCGATCATGGTGGAAATAACTT
>JAKATR010000058.1 GCA_021818675.1 Thermoplasmata archaeon
GCGAATTCAAGGGTATACCCATGGAGGGAATCATAAAGGCCTGCGGAATAACCGATCTAACAGTGGTGGACAGCTATGACCAGCATTCGCTTCTCAGGACTGTGGGCAATGAAATGAGAAAGGATGGAATTTCAGTGATAATTTCCAGGGGAGAATGCGCCCTTATTGATCGAAAGACCAAGGCAAAAAGGGAAAAGTATTCCATACTTACTGATAAATGCAGCCTTTGCAGGAACTGTATAGATAATTTCCACTGCCCCGCAATTCAGCAGGATACAGATGGACATCTTTTCATAGATTCATCCCAGTGTGACGGATGTGGAATGTGCGCCGATGTTTATGTATGTCCATTCAAGGCAATAGAGGTGGTCCAGTGACAGGATCATACAGGATAGCTGGTGTAGGTGGACAGGGAGTCATTACTTTGGGAAAAGCAATCTCCAGCGTACTGATGGTGGAGAACCTTGATCCTGTGATGTCAGAGATTCATGGCCTGTCCCAGAGGGGAGGGAGTGTGGTTTCAGACATTAAATTCGGAGGGGCCAGATCTCCCATACTCATAGAAGGGGATGCTGAATTCCTGATTGGATTGAAAACCACTGAGGCTGTCTCCAACATGTTTATCCTCAACAGCAGTGGAATATGCATTGGAAACAGGATAAATCCGGACAGGGAGAAGGTAATCCGGGATACAGTGGAAGGAAGGACAGTATACTGGGTGGACTGTGAGTCCATTGCAGGCCTTGGATCAAGGGGCAGCGTAAACATGATTCTCCTTGGTTTCCTCTGTGCTGCAGACAGCAGAATGCCATTTGATTCTGCAGTAAAATATGTGTCTTCCACCTTCAAAGGGAAGGATTCAGATAAAAACATTGCTCTCCTGAGAAAGGGCTACGAGGCAGCGAAGGAAATAATTTCTGTCAGGATATGAGTTTATTCCATCAGGTTAGTTTCCCAGGACTCATATTTTTCACATTTTCCATGTAACTTCACTGTGATTTCTGAAGAAAGATAAACAGCATATGCATAGAACCAAAATAAAATATACACAGAAACGGTAAAGAGATATTATGGCAAAGATAATTGGATCCATCGACAACGCAGGCCAGTTGAAAGGAATTTTTTATCTAATTTTCACAGAGGATGAAATGCTTAAGTTTGAGACCATGAGTAGAAAGGAGAGAAGATTTGAACTATACCAGGCCCGGATGTCAAATTCCATGAGAATGGTTCCCGTGGCAGGTGATGTGACAAGTTACAACATCATGAAAGAAACCGTTGAAAACATGATAGTGGAGAATATTGGATGGGGGCAGGACATTGAGAAGGATCTTGATGAGTATCTTCAAAAACCTCCACCGGAATTTGAACGTTTTTCCTATGATGACATTACCTCCGTGGAACTGTCAGGAGGCACTGCAGTGACACTGCCTCACCTGATCTTCAAGCTATCCGATAACCATGAGAAATTCCACCTTCTTCATGGAAACTTCAAGGGAAGGGGGAAAATAGAGGATGACGTATTCAAAAAATATGAAGATGTCCTGAAAGAGGCCCTTCCAGGCAAACTTGAGGTAAAATAGACAAAAGTGATGAATTCTATTATGTTAAGCGGAAATTTGACCTAATCTACACTTTGACTGAATTACCCGTAATCGATGTAGCATAAGGTGAAAGAATTTGAACGTGCAAAGGGATGTATGGCTATTTAGTGGAAAAATTTAAAGTGTAAATTATTACAATCAAGGTGTCCAGAAAACAGCATAATTTATTCCAACAGAAATGATTGAAAAAATCCTGTATTTTATGGATCAATATAAAATAATTGTCTGTGAATGAATAAAATCAAAGATGGAAGGGAGGCGTCGAAAGAATTGTCCATTTCCATGCAATGTTGATATTCGATTGACTTCCTGTTTCATAATAAGGGCCGTATTCGAATACTGGTGTGAAACGGAATGTGAAATTCATGGAGTAGTTTCCGGCCTTCATATAATGCTGGGTCATTGTGGTGTAATTGTAATTTGTGTAAATAAAATATCTTGCAGTATAAACATTTATCGGGCCAGGAACTGAATTTGGATTCGAATAGCCTCTGGAATGCCCAGAAGTTCCATATACCAGAGCTGGCGAAAGGGCTGTAAGTATATTTGAGTTGTTGTATGCTGACACGTTCATGAGGATGGGGCCACTTGAAGAAAGAGTGGTTTTTCCTATTTCAAGAGACATGGAATTGAAAGGGAAAGATATATTCTCGCTCAGTATATAGACCGAAAAATAAAATGGCATTATCCATCCACCATAGTAACTTTGTGGCTGTGTTCCCGTTCTGTTGCCATTGAGACTGGCAAACATTCCAATGCTGAAATCTCCTTGAGATTCTGTGAAGTTATACTTGTTGAAGAAAACACAAAAACCATTAATATTGGTATAATATTTTTCAGCGAAGCAATACATTCCCCCATTGTACGGAGTCCATCCATGTGGTTCCGTTGTGTACGAAACGCCTGTATATATAATGGTTGAAAGTAAAGAAAATATTATCATGGAAATAATAATAATTTTTTTATTTTTTTTCATCCTTTTAACCTCACTTACGGAGCATATGCCAAATACATTGTGATAGATATTGCTGTGCTATACATCGATGGTGGTGCAACATTAAAACCACCAGTCTCATACTGCTAAGTGTGTTGATTTTATAGTTCAATGAATTTATTAAAATACAAATAATTATCGTGTACTTATATACTTCTTAGATCTAATTTAAGTGGATTCGCCTTTAATGACACTGTAAGCCGGGTTGCAAATAGTTCGTTTTTGTTTGCTAGCATTGATGTTCGCTTGCCTTTCACTTATACCTTGACATTTATCCAGTTTAATCACAAAAATATATTATATTTTGATGGATTCATAATTAA
>JAKATR010000018.1 GCA_021818675.1 Thermoplasmata archaeon
AGTGAATAGAAGCCGAAAGTGTTCGCTCTGAACTTCGTGGTATTCTTTACTATGTCAGGCTTGCGGGATGACCATAATCTCTGTGTGTTTGCGGTCGTTTGCGGCGAAGACTCGTCTATGAACCCCATTATGTCCCCCTCATCCAGAGTCAGTTTTTTTTTGAGAATGTAATGTATAAGTTGAATCTCTAGTATTCAATCCATTTTGAACAATACAAATTCAACTTATACTTGACATTCTCACCGGGAGAAATTCTATAAATACACAGACGAGATGAAGATAATGTTTAACAGGGGGTAACTTTGAATCTACACGACTCTCGGGAGGCTCTGGTAAAAAATGACGATGGATGAAATACAGGAGGTATCTGGAAATGAGAGGGTCTTTCCCGCCTGCTATAACCGTTTACCTAGGAAAGCTGATTGGGAAATTTCCAATTTTAAAATGTACGCAGATGAACTAAGACTCAGGAATTTTACCCCGGGTGTGTTTAATAGGAGTCATTGGGAGAAATTGATGACATTAACTTGTATGGAACACCTTGGATTTTTGAATAACAAAAACACAGTCATAAATATCGGTGGAGGAATAGACGCAATCAATTACTATCTCTCAAAGTATCTTAAAAAAATAGTTAGTGCGGATCTATACGATGACAGTTGGCCAACATGCCCATCCAGTGTCCTTGAAAATCCTGATTTATATGCACCATTTGAGTACAATAGGAACTCCTTGAAATTTGAAAGAATAGATTCTAAAAATAAACTGCCATTTAATGATGATACTTTCTCTGCCGCGATTGCAATAGGGCCTTCTCTTAATTTTATCGGATATTACGAGGATATTGTCTATGCCATCAAGGAATTTTCTAGGACTGTAGAAAATCATGGAATACTCTTCATGGACTTGGACCTATCGCTTACATCGGTAAGAGCGGTCAAAAGCGATTCTGAATACTTTTTTTCGCCTGATTCTTTGCAAAAATTATTTATTGAGACGCCTTTTAAGCCTATCTGTAAAATAGACTTATCTAATCCAGACTTTCAGCAAGAAGAAACTCGAGCGGATCGATGGCTACCTCCAAAAAGAGCGTGGAATTCTATTGGAGTTATTCCTTCAAGAATTATGAGGAACTTTCCCTTCATAAGGATCGTAAGGCCAACGATATTCCCTGTGTTAGTTGTGTCAAAAAATGAGAAATTAATATGAATTACATATCACATAAAAGGAAAAACATCCTAGTATCTGTAGTAATATGCGGCTATAATAGAGAGGATTTCATTCAGGATGCTCTTAAATCGGTCCTAGGACAAACTTTTGATAAAAGATATCTTGAGATTGTGATCGTAACAAATTATGGAACGCAAGAATTAAGTAGATTGATGATGGATGCTCAATGTGATTTTACAATTCTTCAAGGTGCTGATGAACCTTTGGGTTCATATTATTCAAGAGCCATAAATGTGGCGAGAGGTGATATAATCTCATTTCTTGATGATGATGATGAATTCGCGCCTGAAAAACTCGATTATATAGTAGATAAATTCAACGCGTATCCTGATCTAGTATTCATTAACAACGACGTTAGGATTATTGATAGCCACGGAAATGAACTAATAAATATGGAATATGACTTCAGATTCAAATCCGGGAGAAGAAAAGAAATTTTATTGGATATGAAAAATCCAGATAAGTGCTATAATGCCATTAAAAGGCATGGTAATTTTTGCAACAGCAGCATTAGTGTTAAAACCTTAAACGTTAAGAAATGTGTTGGGCAGTTGAAAAGCGTTGCTGGCGCAGAAGACGATTTTTTCTTCTTTTCATCTTTGTTTTCCGGTGGAAAGCTCTTGATATCAGAAAGAAAATTGACATACTATAGGATACACAACAAAAATAAAAGTACCTACACAAAAATTAACCTTGAGGAGGCCTTGCATAGAATGCATTTAGATATGCCAAAAACTTTGCACTCTTTAGAATCCGCCTTACCAGCTTTACATAAACAAGAAGAATCTGAAACTTATTGTTGCTATGCTGCACTTCACACTTTCTATGAAATTCTTGAATTGTTTTCATCCGGCAACTTTGAGAGAAATAAAATGCTACATTTAATGATCAAATATATAAAAACTAAGCCGTGGAAACTTGCATCTTCCCATAAGAACGTTCTGTATATCTGCCTATTATCTTTGATTAGCATTAGTCTTTCAAGGAATTTTTATAGAGTTTTTGGCCTAGGCAAATGAAAAATTATAATATAATGGGAGTTTTCATTCTAAGTATTTGTGAATAAATAACATCGTGGATTGGTCCCCTAATTCTGGACAGGATTGGCTTATGACCTAACTTCGCCCTGTTTTGAGTGCTATAAGGGATACAACCTATATCCTTGTGTGATTCGGACAAGCCGAATCCGGATGTGGGGGGGGGGTGGTATGTAGTGATTGTGTGCAATGGCGCACTCAGCTTTGAATCCACCCTGATCAAATTAACTAATCGGCACATTCTTCCCGCATGGGAAGTCATAGATGTGTGTGGTCTGATCAGTACTCCCCGCGTAAGGAGATAGGCAGAGGATGATATATATGCTTAGTCTAGGAATAGACACACACGAAAATGCGCATCAGGCGGAAGTGCAGAACAACAACGAAATTGTGCTATGGTCTGGAAGAATAATGAACAACAGATCAGGTCTTGAAAGCCTTGTGGAAAAGATACATGTGCTGATGGAGAGCAACGGTGACATAGTGATTAGAATATTTGTGAACCCGACAGCCAACTATCACCTGCCTGTGAAACACTTCCTTGAGAAGAACGGTTTCACCGTTTACTGCGTGGATACAAGGGTCACGAAGAACATGAGGGGCGTGGAGAACTTAG
>JAKATR010000099.1:0-59532 GCA_021818675.1 Thermoplasmata archaeon
TCAGAAGTCATTACCATTAATGAAGAGCGAAGTTAAGGCATTGATCTTCACTTCAATAGGACACTTTGCCAATGATGGTACATTCCTTCTTTTCTCCGCGCTCATAGTTTTTTATTCTAATATAGGGATTCCTGTATATTTCACAGGTTCATTGGCCATAGTTTACACACTTCTCAGTGGTATTTTTGCCCTTTATGTTGGAAAACTTTCTGATAAATTTAACAAGGACCCTGAATTAATGTCAATTGGTATTCTAATAATGGGAATAGCAGTAGCACTTCTAGCACTTCCCTTCTATTCATCATATGGAGAATATTATACTGTTACCTTGGGGTCACTTATTCTGGGAATAGGTCAGGCATTCTATCATCCCATCGGGGCAAATATAATCAGATTTTCAAAGCCCGGTAGAGATATGTCAGATTTTCTTGGAATTAATGGATCCTTTGGAAGCCTTGGGAGAAGTCTCCTAATATTAGTATTTGGAGCATTTGTTCTTTCAACCGGTGATTTCACAGGTACCTTGCTTTATGCCTTTATATTCATAGTACTTTCTGGAATAATTTATTCCGGAACATATAAGATAAGAAAACCGGAAAGAAAATCGAATAAACAAAATCAATCCATGAAGCACGAATTAACCAATAATACAGGGGTATGGGGATTCATAGCTGTTCTGACAGCTTCATTCTTCCTGCGTTCAATGTTTCTCGGGAGTGTTTCAGTATACATCTTCTCGTATCTGGATCAGATCGATGCAAACAGCAGTGCTTTGTCATTTATATTTCTGGGAGTTAGTCTTATGACACCTGTGTTAGGACAACCATTTTTTGGATATCTCACGCGTAAGAAAGGAGGTTTTCTAACAGTAATTTTGACCGGGATAATTTCTTTTGTAATGTTCGCCGGCTTTTTAGCCACAAATATGTATTACATTGATCTTATATTTTATTCAATTTATGCCTTTGCAGCCTACACTGGTTTCCCTACTTTGCTCGGGTTTATAGGCCAGAAGGTACCTGTTTCTGTGTCTGCCCGTGCAAATACTATTGCGTGGGGGCTTGGAAACACTATTGGAAGCAGCGCCGGTCTTGGTATTTTTCTGCTCTTCTACAAAGTACTGAATCAGAGCCTCCACACAGTATTTATTGAAATTTCACTATTCCTCCTTGCATCCATAATAGTTGCATTGTTCATACCTGTGTATTCTAAAAAAATCATTCACGAAACAGAAACTTGAAATCTATTTAACTATGTTAATTGAGTATATTGAAAGGAGGCAAAGATATTGACTGAATTCAGAGATGCTCTGGGTAATATAACGCAGATTAATGATAAACTGGAAAGAATTGTTTCACTTTCACCATCAGTAACAGAAACTCTATTTGAATATGGTCTTGGAAACAAAATTGTAGGGGTTAGTGCATTTTGCAAGAGACCTGCAGAAACCGATAATATAAGGAAAGTGGGAAGTTATGGAACTGCAAGGATAGAAGTTCTTGATGAAATTAAGCCTGATATAGTTATGATGATGAGTGGTTATGCGGAACCTCTCTACAAAAAAATCAGGGAACGTTATAACACTTTTTTGTTCAAACTCCCAACAACGGTCTTTGGCATATTTGAGTTGATAAAAGAAGTAGGTATTGTAACCTCAAGTCAGGATAAAGCTAAGGAGCTTGAATATGACATGTTAAAAGGACTGAATAAGATTAAAAGGTATACCCTGAAGGGTTATCTGGAAATTGATCTTGGAGGACCGGTGACCTTTGGTTCTCAAAGCTATATCACCGATTCTCTCACTCTGTTTGGCCTGCGTTTACCATATGAAATGAGGCAACGCGAGTGGATGGTCCCCAATGACCAGGAAATTGTGGAATTTGATCCAGATATCCTCATCTATGAAGGCAAAATGTATCGTGGATCCAATAAAGAAGAGGCGGGGAAACTCTTTACGGATAGAGGGTATGGCAATTCAAGCTTCATGAGAAACAACAACATTTTCATCACCCCGGGAAAACTTGATTTCTTTGCTCATCACGGTCCGAGCTTTTTCAGAGAAGTTATTCCATGGTTACGAGATACCCTTGATAGTGTATCCTTACTTAGATGAGACATAAAGTTAATTGCAGGAATAATCACGAAACAATTTAATTGAAAGAATTTTGCAATCAGATAAGCATTTATATAACCACGACATATCTGAATTGTCTTTTTAGACAGGAAAAGTAACCAAATGGAAGGAACAACCAAGATTAAGGACCTTAATCCTTATTCCAGAAGGGTAAACGTTTTGGGTAAGGTAGTAGAAGTTGGACAGCCAAAAGAAATAACAACCAGATTCGGAGAAGGAAAATCTGTAACTGAAGTCGTCATCGGCGACGAAACAGGAAAGATCACACTTTCTCTTTGGGGAGATCAGGTAAGCAAAGTCGAGAGTGGAAAGATCCTTTATATTGATAATGGATATATTTCTCTCGTCAGAGGCCATATGAGACTAAATGTCGGAAAATATGGAAATCTCAACGACTCTGAGGAAGCTATCGAAGAACTCAACACTGAGTTGGACATGAGCGAAAAGGTTCACGAGAGCAATTACAGAAGAAGTGGACCAGGTAGTGGAAGCAGCGGAGGCTTCAGAAGAGGCGGAAGCGGTGGCGGAAGCTACAGAAGAGGCGGCTTCAACCAGAACTCTGGAAACAGAGACAATGGCGATAATGAAGATAGAGAATTCTAAATTTAACCAAATTCACAAACTCTTTTTTTGATTTTTATAAATTTCTAAGATTTCTATATTATTTGTTGCGTTTTCAGGTTTTTTATCATCTCTCCATCTCCCGGTAAATCTGGGAAAACGAAGTGCCAATCCTTTTCCAATAGCATCTTTATTGCAGGTATGAATTGGGCTGACTGTTATTTCTGCACCTTTAACCTCCATAACCTTATCAGGATAAATCCACACATCGGGAATTAATAGAGAATCAACATTGTTAGGTCTTTCCGGGACAACTGACTCAGAGAAAATTCTTGGCAAATTGAAGAGAACGTCATCTGTAAAACCTGTACCCAATTTACAGAATGTTTCAAATATCCCCTTTTCCTGATTAAATGTAGCCAGAAGAAGTGCACCATAGGTTTTCGCTCTCCTGCCATGTCCCCAGAAGGCACCCACCACTGCAAGGTCGAAAGTATCATTGATCATGGACTGATAATCCCTCTTGTATTTGATCCAGTTCCATCCGCGAGCTCCAGCCCTGTAGATCGATTTTTCATCAAGGCTCTTGGCAACTATACCCTCGCAGCCGTCCTCGATTGATAATTCAAAAAACGCTTCTAATTCAGCAGGATCGGATGATTCAATTCTCTGGGCAAGCTTTATCTTATCATTTTCCTTTATTGTTTTCTGTAAAATTTTCCTCCTTTGGGAATATCCTTTTCGGGAAAGGTCCTGTCCATTCAGGTATACTATATCAAAAAGAAACAGAGTGATGGGTATCTCATCCTCAATGGTTTTATCATCAACTATTTGGATTTCATTTCCTTCCTCAGAAATTACCTCAAACTTCATGATATTGAGGTTTCTGGAAGAAGTGGAAAGGTCATTCTTGCGCCCCCGTCTTCTTGATATCTCCTGAAAGGGAAAAATTTCCCCTGTAACTGGATTGTATGGAACCATTTCACCATCAAGAATACCATCCTTTATGTTGCCCTGACTCTTAACGGCTTCCACAACATCTGGAAATTGACCTGTAGTTTCTTCATTGCCCCTTGAAAATATTTTTACCATTCCATCCATGATATGAACCTGTGCACGCAAACCATCGTATTTGTATTCAAATGCTACTTTACCTCCCATTTTCTCCAGGATCGAAGGTATACTCTGCAGTCTTTCTGCCAGCATTACTTTGAATGGAATCATGGGTCTTGGCCCAAAATTTTTGATCTCTTCCCGATCGTTTTTCAAAAGGAGTTCAGAAATGCCTGCCAGGTCTGGATTGAAATTATAATAACTTTCCACCTCCTGAGAAATATCTTCAAAATGAAAGGCGTCTATGAGACCCATGAGTATTGTGGAATCTGCAACTCCTAACCTCAGCTTCCCTAATGCAATTCTCACAATGTACTTTGCCTCAACTGCAGACCCGGATAAAATCAAATTTTTCATCAGATCTCGTTTCATTTTTGTACTGTCCTGACCGCTCTTTTCACTCATCAACTTAAGGGTATTAAAGACCTTTTCCACCGTAAGATCGTCTTTGAATAGCAGTACCTGTTTATTGGAATTCATAAGCTCCTGCGTTAATGATCCAATATCACCAACCTTCCCCAGTCTCCTTAGAATTCCATCAGGATCGCTCCCTGAGATATCAGATAAAATCTCGATTATTGTCTTGTCTGCTATGCCTGTTTCTTTTCCCTCATAATCTGGTGCAATTTTACCCTGAATAAGATAAATTACTCTCTTTAAGTCAGTTCCAGATTCAATAAATAACGACGATAATATTTGCTTTAGTTCCAGCCTTTTGGAGGTATCGGTCATCCGAGTCAAATAATCTGAAAATCTTGAAAATAACAATGCCATGCTATTATATTAAATGCTTTAAATTTTCTTTTTTATTCTTCTTCTGAATTATTTAACTCTCCTTCCTCAGGCATATTTTCTAAAATCCACCTGCGATGGTTCTTTATCCATTTCGGATGCTCCTTTAGCCAAATGAAAATTGAAAAGCCTTTGGCACTCATGATCCTTTTAGGAGGCTCCTCAAAATCATATCCATCATCATCCAGTTCATAGGTCATAAATTTGTCTCCTCTCTTAATATATATGAACAAGGAACTTTAAGACCTTTACTTTTTTTTGACATTTAATTCATATGGAATATTTTCCAGGAACCTTTGGAAATGGAGTAACCATTTCTATCTTTGGAAAACCGCATAAGTATCTGACAAGTCTTTCAATACCTATTCCAAAACCGGCAGATGGGAGCAAACCTCTCGAAGCCGCTTCAATGAACCACTTAAACTGGTCAGGGCTTTGACCCTTTAAGGAAACTCTCTGAAGAATCTTATTTATCTCAAATTCTCTTTCTCCACCTGAAATTGCTTCACCGAAACCCTCCGGATAAATAAGATCCATATCAAGAAGATAACCTGCATTGTTTGGATCTTCTCTATCATAAAATTCTCTTTCATTGATTGGTATGTCTATTATCCAGAATGGATCACTCATTTTGGCTGATAACACGTTTTCAAAGTTTTTACCATATTTGCCCAAGGCATCTTTATACTTTATCCTCAAAAATGGCTTTCTGGGAATGTTTAATGTTCGTTTCAATGAAAGGAGCTCGTGGTAATTTTTTTCTTCAACTTCTGCTACGATCCCTGAAATCATATCTTCGGCAAGAGAAATCATATCATCTCTTGTGGCCCTCAAACATTCAATATCTATCTGCGTAAATTCTGAAAGGTGCCTTCCGGTGGATGCTTTATCTGCGGTTTCCAGCCTCACATTCGGCGAGAATGTAAAAATTTTATCCAGATGCTGTACTGCAATCTGCTTGTGAAAAATCATACTCTTTGTAATGGAATATTTTCTGCCATAATATTCGAAGGTTGTATCAAATACCGGATGATTCAGTGGATCTGTTGCCGTTGAATAAATTACAGGTGGAATTTCCAGATATCCAATGCTTCGCAAAAACGTTGAAAAATAGCTTCTGACCGTTCCATTTATCTTTAATGCCGCGCGTAGAGTCTCTTTACCTAATGGTTCAATTGTCTCTTTAATAATTAATTCCTCCATGAACTTTGAATAAGCTATTAATATTAATATTAATTTGAATAATATCCGACATTCTGCTTTTATTCACAAACCAAATAGAATAATAATGTTGCTCATTTTAACTATATATGAACAAATTGTGCATTTAGGATCAATTTACTCTTTAATGAGTAGGTTTGAAGCGTTACATTTTCAGGCAGTCTTCATATGAAATTATCTTTTCTTTACCTGTTCTCTCTAGTATCTTATAGTGCATGCTCAGTCCTCGTGCCAGTTCTCCATCTATATCGTCTCGATCACCAACGAATATGCTCCCAATAAGATCAACATCATTGTCTGCCATTGCCTTTTTTATCATTCCATCCTTTGGCTTTCTGCAGTTACAATTGTCCTCAGGCCTATGCGGACAGAAATAGAATTTATCAACCTCTGCGTTAAACTTCTTTAAACATGCATTTAAAGAATCATTAAACTTTATAACATCTTCTTCAACGAATAATTTTCTCCCAATTCCTGATTGATTACTGATGACTATAATTAAAAAACCAAATTTTTTATAATTTCTAATCAAATCGATGGCGTCTTTGTATATTCTAATCTGTTCAGGTTTACTGCAATATGGACAATCAACATTTATCGTTCCATCCCTGTCAATGAATAGGGCCTTGTTCATTGAATATGATTTCCTGAGTATATTTAATGATGTTTAACAGTTAGAAATTACTCATTATTGATAAATACCTTTAAATTCAATTAAATATATCAATAAATATTTATACTATAAAAATAATGACTGAAGATGGAGTTTTTCAAACGTGATATTAGAATTGTTGCGTACCTGTTATTCATTGCAGTTGCTCAGTTTATAGTTTTTTTGAATATAGCCGGGTTTCTTGCGCCAAACTATTCAATTCATTCAAACACTATAAGCCATCTTGGAGTTCCCGCTTATACACCTTACTGGTGGATGTTCTCGGCAACCATAATCATTCTGGGTTTATTACTCATATTGTCAGGATTAATGCTGAAAGAATATTCTTTTCCATTAATGATTTTTCTAATACTTTCCGGGATTGGGTCTGCAGGTGTGGGTATTGTTAATGAGAATTATATAGGAACCTTGCATCTCATTTTTGCGTTATTTGCATTCCTATTTTCATCTCTTGCATCATATGCGATCCTCTATAGAAATAAGAATCTGATATCAGCATTCTGGGCCTTTCTGGGAACCATTGGGCTGATTGCCTTAATTCTGTTCATAGGCAAGATACATCTGGGTCTAGGAGAAGGGGGTATGGAAAGGCTTATTGTTATTCCTAATCTAATTTGGGCTTTAGGCTTCTCAATGTATCTCCTTGGATCAGCTCATAATGGCAAAAATTCAAATTAGATATAAATATTGGAATCAGAATAGTTTTAATTCTGGTCCATATTCAAATTCATTAACATTTTTCCAAATATTATTTGAAAAAGTTGAGCCAATTTGACCCTCAACCAAAAACCCATTTTGTTGAAGTGATTTCATCACCAGGTATGAAAAATATGGGGCTCCAGTGGCACCAGGGGAATTATAGTTCAATATGTGGATTGATGTGTCTGTTTTTGCTACTATCGTTTCGGGAATAAATCCGTTTTTATCAATGAGAGAACCACGTATTCCAGAGAATCCCCTTGTTCTGGCTCTTCTATAATCCATTCCTGGAATGAATGAGTTGATCCGCTGAATCATTTTTCTCTGGCTTATAGATGATTCCCATTCGGTCATTGCAAGATTCAGGAATTGAGAATTAAAGAAAAGGCTGACCTTGGGTAAAAGAGGTCTTTTGAACAATGGTGAGATCTCGAAATTCCGTAATGTTCCCTCGCGATAAGAATATGGCCCGCCAACAGGTACTGCATTTGGACCTATTTCCAGCGACCCGTCGGGCCTGAGAATTAAATGCGGGTCCAGAAAAGGAAATTCGGGGTTGTCTGCAACAGAATATATATTGTGCTCCACAAATCCTTTTAGATCGTCATCGAGCTTCCAGTATTCTCCCCTGAAATACAGAATGGATAAATCCTTATGAATTCCAACCTGATGAGCTAAATCTATGGATCTGTTGCCTGCAGCATTAATGATAAGATCATAATTTATCTTGTCGGGTTGTTTAGAACCATTTACTGAATATTCAATAAACTGTTTTTGATCATAAATGTGTTCAACTCGTGTGTTAAACAGATAAGTAACGCCATTCTTTCTGTTTATCTCACATATTTTTCCGGAAATGGCACCATAATCTGTAGAAGTATCGGTCTTTGACAGGATGCCCCCCGGGGCAGAAACCTTTCTTTCAAGTTTCTTGACTTCCTCCCTGTTAAGGAGGGCCATATCCTTTTCATCTATTCCATTTTGAATTGCCCATTTCGAATACTTCTCCAATGTTTTTACCTGCAGTTCAGTTTTAGCCACTTCCAGAGTACCGACTTCATTCCATGGCATGTTGAAATTGTGGGCAAACGATTTCCATAAATGATAGGATATGGATGCTGATTTTGCCAGAACGGCTTTTTTTTCAGGGTTCATATAAAAGGGCCTGTGAATCATGCCCGTGTTTCTTGAAGTAGTGTGAAGAGAAGTGTCTGCCTCCTTCTCAATAACAGTAACATTGATTTTTGGAATTCCGGAAAGCCAGTATGCAAGCGTGTTTCCTAATATGCCACTCCCTACGATCAAAACTCTTTTTTTATTATCCACCAAATTTCACCAGAAATCATTTAATTTATGGATAAAATGAATGAATATTAAATTCATTGCTTATTTTCTCCAATCTTAGATGGCCACCAGTTATATTTTTTCAGCATAAGCATCACTGCAGGAACAAAGAAAGGCCACGTGATGAAAGTATCTACAAGAACCCCAATAGCGAGACTCATTCCGATTTCCTGAATAATTCCCAGTGTACTGATATAGAGAGAACCAAAGGTTACTGCCAGTACTGCTCCAAGAGTAACAATCACTCCTCCGTTTTCCTTAACAGAAATGATTATTGCTTCCTTCTCGGTCTTACCTTTGATTACCTCCTCCTTTACCCTTGAAATCATGAAGATATCATAATCCAAACCAACCGCTAACAGTGTTATGAAAGCAAACATCGGCATGAATATAACCAATGGAAGATGCTGAACATAATGGAACAGAATAAATGAGATGGATAAAGACATTAAAACTGAAGCTATGACCATTATAATTAGCCTGATTGGCGTAAGAACTGAACTTAACTGGATTAATAAAATTATGAATATGGCTATGGCAAGAATGGGTATCATTTCAGAGAATGATGAAGCGGTAATAGTATATGCATTGGAAAATCCTTCTGTGAGCCCCCCTATGTTGTAAGTGTAACCCAGATTGCTGGTATTTGCAGAAAGAGCATTGTTCAAATTATTGACAGTCACTGAGGCAGGAGTGGTCCATGCAAGAGACGATGTTTCAAAGACGATCTCTGCATATCTGGAGTTTGCACCGATAAATGAACGGCTCTGATTCAAATACATCTGAGCAGTGCTTGTTGGATAAGATTGCATGCTCGATAAGGATATAAAGTTCCCATAGGGGTAAGTTGGCCCAAATATGCCCTGAATTCCTGACATATGGGCAGTTGTATTTTCTATTGTGGATAGTTTCTGCATTTCAGCAAGATTGAATGAACCATTTGCATACACCAGAGGCTGAGCAAAGTGTACCACGATAAATGACCGGTCAAAGAAATCTCCTCCAAATGAGGCGTTAACTGCCTCTATGGATTGAATTCCGGAACTTTGAGGTATGAGCTTAAATATATCTATATTTGTGGGAGTTATAAAATAGAACGTAAGAGCGGATATTGATACTATTATGAATATGACAATAAGTGTGTTCTTCTTTTCCGTTGAAAATTGACCTACTTTTGTCATCAGCTTCTGGGCAGGTGTTCCCTTATATTCCTTACCATCTTTTATATTTAGAATCTTTCTTCCATATCTGTGAAGAATTGCAAGCAAGAGCGTGTTAGCAAGTATAATTGAAGTTGTTACCCCTATTGCGTTTGTAAGACCTGAGTCGCTGAAAATAGGTACATGTGAAAGCCACAATACTATATATGAAATTACCACAGTTATCCCGGAAGTAAATACCGCATGACCAGCCCATCTTGAAGAAACTATTGTGGGGTGTTCCTGACCTTCTGCAAGTTCTTTCCTGTATCTTGCCATTATATAGACAACATAATCGCTTGTAAGACCTAATAAAAGAAGGAGCAGAAGAGTTGGTGTTATGAATGAAAGCTGAGCGTGAAGTACGTATTTGTAAAGGAACCCGTTTAAACCCAATGAAATCAGTGCGGAAAAGATAAAAATAAGAAGCGGCATGAAAGCAGCCTTTATTGATCTAAAATATAAACCTACAATCAATATTGATAGAAATATTCCAATGCCTAGAGCTTCAACAAGACCGGTTGTAACTTCATTGTTTATCTGTCCATTTAAGGTTTCACTGCCGGTTACTATTACAGAGGAATTTGAAACGTTTTTCTGAATATCGTTAGATATACTTGTAATTTCATTGCAGTTTGAGTTATTGTATGACTGGTTTATGTTTATTACAATCAATGTTGTTGAATACCCTATGCCCACAAGCTGCGACATTGCGTAAGAACTTGGCATCACGGGCTGTTGAAAAATAGTATAATTGTAAATGTAAGCATTATACGCTTCCAGTGATGAAACGTTGGTAAGGTACTGAATAAAACCTGTTATTGTGTTCTTATTTATTGTAATGATGGGGTTTCCATAAAACTCTCTTGAAGCAGCGTTCACAACTAATGGAGTCGTTATACCCTGAATCTGCTGAGATATTGCAGGCTGGCTTATGTTGAAAGATAACCCTACCAGGTAGTGTATGCTTACTCCAAGAACATCTGTGATAAAATAGACTTCCGCATTATTTGTTGCAAATTGTTCAGATATTGAATTTATTGTATAATTTAGAATTGAACTCTTTTGATTGTAAATATAAGGATCTAAAGTAATGTTTTGATCGATTGACTTCATTAGATAATATGTTTGCCCAAGTTGTTTTGTTGAGCTCACAAATTGAACGAAAGTAGAGTTGCCAAGAGTTTCGTATATTGCTGAATTCATAGTCTTAATAAAATCAGTTGAAGATCCAACACTGGTATTCCAATACCCAGTGAAAATATTCACATATGTAGTGGACAGGATACTGAATGAGGAATTTTCAGCAACATTTATTGTTTTTTCATAAGATATGCTTTTATTACCAGTTTTTGAAAATACCCCCAGATAGTATGCAGGGAGGCCAAGTGTTAATTGAGCCGTAGAATTGTAAATTGTTGAAGCATTATTGAGGTTTGTCATAAGCAAGGTTGCATTGTTGATCAATGGCTTCATGCCTTTTGAAAATGCCTTAAGAATGGATTCCTGCGTTGAAATAATACTGCTCATTGATGAGAACCCTTTGATTGTTGAAGAATAAGACGATAATTTGTTATTTACAGAATACAATTCCTGATACGTTTTAAGGGTTTGAAGAGGCGTATTATTTGTAACGATGACAAATGATGAAGCGTTTGAGTTTGTAGCTCCAAAATTAGAAGTGTTCTGACCAAAATATTCTGATAGTTCCTGAGAAGCCTTATATGACATAGATGATGTAGTGTTTAAACTGTTTCCTATATCAAAGGAGGTATTGCTGAAAACCAGCTGTGCCCCTGGAAGCATTAACACCATGAATATAATCCAGAATATGATTATCTTACCACTGTTTCGTGAAGAAAATTTCCCTATTTTTTCGAAGAAGGATTCAAACATTATTTTTCAAAACGGTATCGCTTATCGATATTTGAAATTTAGTTTTGATTGCGTTGTGGTGATTTTTTTTAAAAATTTGTTAGAATCAAAAAGCCTTATATTCAGAATTCAATGATAAGTTGTATGCTTGATTCCGAACTGGAAGATGTTAACCTTTATGATTACGTTTATAAATTGTTACAGCAGATACCAAGAGGTTATGTATCAACATATGGAGCTATAGCCGACGCCCTGGGCGATATAAAAGCCTCCAGGGCAGTGGGCACTATCTTATCTCAAAATGAAAATAGTGATGTTTATCCCTGCTACAAGATAGTTTATTCAACCGGTGAGGTTGGAAATTTTACACATCCGCTTGGTACGAAAGAGAAAATAAGTAGATTAAAAAGAGACGGGATAAAAATAACTAAAAATCGAATCGATAGATTTGAAGATGTTCTTTTTACAGATTTCAAATGTGACTCTCCACTAAGAAAATTATCGGCTATCCAGGAAAAAATGAAGCCACAGATTAAAGTAGATGACGATTTCAAAAACAGCTATTTTGGAGCCATTGATGTATCATATTCTGGAAGGATGGGCTATGGAGCATTCCTCTGGTATAATGGCGAGAAGATTGAAAAGAAAGAAGTAGTTCTCAGGTCAGATTTTCCATATATCCCCGGGTATTTAGCTTTCAAGGAAATGAAATTTATACGCAATTTATGCAGTGAATTTGAAGGCATTTTGCTTGTAGATGCTAACGGTTTGCTTCATCCAAGGATGATGGGCCTGGCGACTTACGCAGGATTAAAATTAGATATACCTACAATAGGTGTTGCCAAATCATTACAACTAGGAAAAGTGAGTGGAAATTCCGTATACCTGTATGATAAGAAAACGGCAATATTACTATCAAAACGATGTATAGTGAGCCCTGGTAACAAAGTCTCACTGGAGACGGCAATTAAATTACTGAAACCAGAACTGAGCAGGAGTTATCCTAAAATCTTAAAATTAGTACACGATTGTACAGTTACTCTTAGAAATCACTATGGAATAAATGAAAACTAGGTCATATCCAACATTATTATGTCTTAGAAAAAAGATTTATGTAATCGAATTTATGTTAAAGCTACAAAGATAGTTTTTGATTTGGTTATATCCATGATTTGAGAAAAAAATTAGTACCTTTCATATATTCCAGTTTAATCCCTTATAACTACGCGGAGGTTGTCGAGCTAGGTTAAAGGCGATGGATTCAGGGTCCATTCCCGCAGGGGTCCGCCGGTTCAAATCCGGCCCTCCGCATTTACTTTTTTAATTAGACATTAGCGATTTGTGAAAAACCAAGGCTCATTTCTAAACGAATGGTTTATTATTAGGGTGCTTACCTTGATTTTTTTTACATTTAAACAGATCGAATGCTTTCATTACAATATTTCTCGACTTTAGAGCTTAATTTCATAGAAATTGATTTTCACTGCCATTTTAAGATCATTCAAGATTCACTTTTCTGTTGAAATTCCTAAAAGGTCTTTTTCAATGTACAATATTAATGCTTTCACCAAACTATGGTAAAATAAGGATTTCCTTTAGGTCAGGAAGTATTGATTTCTAAGATCTTCGGTAAATTTGTTATGTCGTTTTGTACTACCTCATAACTTATGAAATACAGAGATATAGGCCTATTTTAGTTTTAAGTGCGATATAAAATTTATTCAACTAAATTTAATTGTCTATGTTGGAAAAACAGAATTTATTTCTTGTTTCCCAGATTATTAATGTCGCCGTTTCCATATAAGACATCATCTAATTCATTCTTTGAGCCACTTTTCGGTTTCAAAATGGCACCGACTATGGATAGGATAATTCCGATTACAACCAATGCCCCGCCAACTATAAAAAGGAGACCTAAAACTAAGACTGTGTTCAGATTGTTTGTGATTTGAAATTGATAATGCTGGCTTGTCGCATTAAAATATAATACATAAAAGCTGCCTGGACCCACTGTATATGTGCTAACAACATATCCAGTTCCTATTGATTCATTAATATTTGGTTTTAAACCTATTTGATAAGCGTTTGATTGGTTAACCTGAGGGAGAAAATTCGCATTGATTACATACATTGAGTTTCCTGTTGTGATCAGCTGGGATTGAGAAGATAAATTAATTTCAGAGGATAGCCATTCGTTTGAAGAATTTCCAATTTTTGAAAAATTATTATAAGTTTTAATGCTTTCGGCGGTAATTAAAAATGAGGCTACAATTAGGATAATCCCAATCAATAGAATTATGCCGCCTGTATAAAGCATTTTTTTCCTCATAATACCTAGCTATGGTAAATAGCTATTTTTGTTTTTGCAACATTGTCACTTTGGCTTAATTGCCATCCATTCCCGTCCCACATTGATTATTTCATTTCTTCTCTTATCCATATACTCATTGAGATTATTCATTCCGAATTCTTCCTTGAAACGATAACTATTTTCATGTTTTGCAATATATCCAGAAGCCATTCCTTCTTCTATTTCTTCTAAAGTAAGGAAGTTTTCCTGAATTATTCCGGTTTTCTTCATTTTCAGCTTATTACAGAAATTTTTCAATGCTCTGAACCTTGAATACTCTTCAAAACTCCTTGTAGATTTGAAATCCGCAAATGATTTTTTAATTATATCAAGTATATGCTCCTCTGATTCCTCAACTTTAAGGCTAGATAAGGATGGATAGACCGCAAACGGTATGTATACTGCTGCCTCCCGGATTGGTGAGAAGAAATAAAAAGCCCTGACGTTTTTAATGAAGGATGATGAAAGAAGCAATTTTCCGTTAAATACCTCGGGCCTTTCACCAAGTGTGATAAATTTACTAGGCATAAAATCATCAGGTAAACCCAGTGAATTTTTTACATGAAAAATGGTGCTGAACAGATCCGATGGCTCAGAAATTTGTTTAGAAATGTTTTTGAATATTACAATATCTATGAGCTCTTCATTTGTCAACCCCTTGAGCTCCATTAAGAATGGTTCCTTTTCTTCCTCGGTAATACCTGAAAGAAATAAGTCATATGACAGAAGATCAATCTTATCATCCATTTCCCCCCCTCTGTTCATTCTCACATCCAATTGGGAAAGTACTTCCATTATGCTCCCTAACTTGAAACCAGAATTTAGGGAAATTTGGTTTATGTTTAACGGTGAGAAATAATAATCAAATTTTAATCCATTATAACCGGGATACTTCTCATCAATGGATATTTTTTTCTCGTAATTTTTTATGGGCTCAATATCGGCCATGTATCTTAATATGAAATCTTTGATGTCACTCAATGCTTATACCCCAAACGAATTTTTCTGTTATATACATCCATTAATTATAAATAATAATATTCCTTATTATGATTAAGGGATTTCTATGACTGGGGACAGATTCAACTATTACCTTAAAACTATAATGAATGCTTCACTCCCTGATTATTCAGTCATTTCCGAGCTTCTGGAAAACGATATGCAGCTATCGGTTGAAGAGGCTTCTGAGCTTGAACGCCTCATTGGCATATATCTCAGTATTCATAACAAGAGTACTATAAGGGTTGTAAATAATATCACAGGAAAGGAGGAAATTCCACCAAGTACCAAAGAGGATGATTTTGGAGGAACGAGCATTTACGATGGAGAAGTTTTTGTTTATGGCCTGAAATGGAAGGTCTATAGACCAACCAACGGATTTGACAAATCACCTGTTCAAAAATGGTACTATAATGAAAAGGTATCATCTATTCTTGATGATGTTTTATCATCTGTTGTTCCAGGCAGACTGAAAAATTATTTTGAGTTACCCCCATGGGTTCTTGGCACGATTTATGCGCCCAATAGTTATTACCTTCCAATAGCAGATATCATTAATCTCGCCATTGCCAGACGGCTTATTACTGGATGGGATTATCTCATAGAAAGTGGAATACCAAGAAATTATATTGAGACAATAAGATCAAAAGATCTTGGTAATATTAGCTGAGATGTGGACTATTGACCCGGACATTAATAGGAATAAATAATTCTAGCGAATGCGCCAATTTTAGAAATATAAAGGGCGTGATTTTAAGATATACTACATATGGATGCGAACTGGATGTTTTTGACAATTCAACCCTCAATGATGTTCTAAAAAATTTAAAAGAGTCTTCAATTGTATTTTCTTCCTCAGATGAACAGCTTGACCGAATTAAGAGAAATTTTGACGATAGATCATTGATAAATTATGCATTTTCTCTGTTTAATCAGGAAAGATACTGGGAATATCACGAGATACTTGAAAAAATTTGGAGAAAATGTGATGGAAATACAAAGGAATATATTCAATGCCTCATCCACATAGGTGTTTCCATGGTGAAGCTTCAACTAGAACAGACGGAGACTGCCAGTATAGTATATAATAGAACAATGGAAAAAATGAAATCGCTCTTTTCAAACGACGAATTTCAAATATTTCCCCAGCAATTCCATTATCCAATAAGGCTTGATGAAACTCAAGTAGAAATTATTATGAAAAGCAAAATTATGAAAAATATTATATGAATTAGTAATGAAAGGCAGATGGAAACAATAATCCAAATTTTGAATGACAATTATATAGGAAAAGAAGTTAAAATACATGGTTGGGTGTACCGGGTAAGATCAAGTTCGAAACTTTGTTTTATAGTAATGAGGGATCATAGTGGTGTCATTCAAACAGTTGGTCGAATGGAAGATTTCAATGGTGATGATTTCAAAAATCTGGCCAATCTTACAATAGAAAGCAGCCTAGAAATTTCCGGCACTTTAAACAAAGATGAAAGGGCAATTACCGGTTACGAACTGAGAATCAAATCTTTCAAAATATTTCAGAGAAATGAAAATTTCCCAATTACCAAAGATCAGGGTGAGGAGTTTCTTCTCGATAACAGGCATCTTTGGATCAGGAGTAGAGAATTCAATGCAATATTAAAGATAAGGTCAACTATTTTCAAGGCATTCTCAGAATTTTTCTTTAAAAAAGGATACTACGAGGTTCATCCCCCCATGATGGTTTCCACGGCAACAGAGGGTGGATCTACTCTGTTCAAAGTTCCATTCTTTGGAGAAACTGCGTTTCTTACACAAAGTTCCCAGTTCTATCTTGAGACATTTATCTTCTCACTGGAAAAGGTATTTACGGTTTCCCCAAGCTTCAGAGCAGAAAAATCCCGAACATGGAGACATCTAACAGAATACTGGCATGCCGAGGGTGAAGTTGCATGGATTGGTAACGAAGAGATGATGGATATTGAAGAGGCAATGATCAAATATATAATAAAAGAGGTACTAGAACAAAACAAAGAGGAGCTTACCTTACTCAACAGAGATATTTCCGCATTGGAGAAATCCCTGGAACCTTTTCATAGAATGACCTATACGGAACTCATTAAGAAAGCACAGGAATTTGGTCTGGATTTAAAATTTGGAGATGATTTGGGAGCAGATGAGGAGAGGGCCATAATGGTTCATTTTGACAAACCTATTTTCGTAACGCATTTTCCTGAGGAATTGAAAACGTTCTATCATAGACCTGATCCCCAGAATCCGGGATACATACTCTGTCACGACCTTCTGGCACCTGAGGGATACGGTGAGATAATCGGGGGCGGCGAAAGGATATGGTCACTGGACGAGCTGAGATCACGTATTCAAAAGGCTGGATTGAAAGAAGAGGACTATTACTGGTATCTGGATCTGAGAAGATATGGCAGTATTCCTCACTCAGGTTTTGGCCTTGGTCTCGACCGGTTGTGCCTGTGGATAATGAAACAGTCAAATATTAAGGATATAATTGCGTTTCCAAGAACGATCAGAAGATTGAGACCTTAGGGGTTTTCTATTGACCAACAGTTTCAGAGAAGTTTTGAAAAACGGAAGCGCCGAGACTATTCCAGTGTGGTTTATGCGACAGGCTGGAAGGTATATGCCATCCTACAGAGAAATAAGAAAAAGATATTCAATGCTTGAATTGTGCAAAACCTATGAAACAGCAGCGGAGGTCAGTTACTTACCAGTTAAAGAACTGGGGGTTGACGCAGCCATTGCCTTCTCTGATATTCTCCTGATTCTTGAAAACCTGGGTTTTTCCATAGACTACCCCGGAAATGGCAGTCCGGTTGTCACCAGAAGCCAATCATTATCAAATGAAAAATTTGTGTCACATGGTGCGGAAACCATAATAAAATTTCGTGAAAAACACGGTGATTTTCCCATAATTGGCTTTACGGGTGCACCACTTACAATTCTCTCATATGCAATGAATGGCAGATCAGACCCTGATCTTATGGCAACAAGGAGGGCAATAGCAGTTGGGAAATCTTCATTGATTGACCTTATGAACGAACTTAAAGAAGTGCTTATCCATGATATTCACGATCAAATAAGGGCAGGTGCGGAAGCAATCCAAATTTTTGACAGTTGGCTGGGCCATCTGCCATTTTCATTTATAAAAAACCATTATCTCAAGATTCTTCAGGAAATATCTGCTGAGGTCCATTCATTAAATTCACACTTAATTTTCTTTTCTACTGGAACAGCACATATCTGGGAGATGTTAAAGGAAATTGATCCTGATGTTATAAGCATAGATTGGAGAATGGATATTTTTCAAGCACAGAATATCTTCGGCAGTGAAACTACCGTTCAGGGAAATCTTGATCCTGTTATTGCGGCCACAGATTCAGAGACCAGCAAGAGGGAGACAAAAAGAATACTCGGAAGCCTCCTGTGGAAAGATCATTACATATTTAATCTGGGTCACGGGGTGTTGCCTGAGACTGACCAAAAAACATTGAGAAGTATTGTTGAAGAGGTGCATAATTGGGAAATTTAAAGAATAATGCGATAATTTTAGCTTCTTATGGGAGTCCTGAGAGCCGTGATGATTTACTTGAATACTTAAGAGAGGTGTTCAACGGCAGGGACCCTCCTGAGTTTGCGGTAAATGATACTCAAAAGAAATATGCCATAGTAAATTATATTTCTCCGTCCGGCCAGATCATAAGAAACCTGAGAAACGAGATCGAAAAGCTTATGATGGCAAATAAAGAACTTCAGGGCGTTCCAATTGTAAATGCCTTTAAACACTGGAAACCATCCCTTATTGAAACTACCAGAAGCTTTGCAGAAAAAAAAATAGAGAATATCAAAATTTTTCCTCTGTTTCCCCTGAGGGGAAGAAGTATTTATGAGAGCTACATGCAACCAGTAGAAGAATATATTTCAAAAAACAATCTGAGTATGACTATTGAACTCATTTCAGGAATATGTTTACAAAAATCTTTTAAGAACATCTGGAGCACAAATATTTCTCGTGTACTCAAAGATGGAGATTTTCTGCTGTTTACTGCCCATAGTTTGCCAAGACTCAACAGCGAAGAGGATTTGTACATTAAAGATCTGGAAGAGAATAGCAGAAATATAGCGGAAGAATTGGAATTTGAACATTATGGCACAGGCTTCCAGAGCAGAGGACCATATGGTAAAAATTGGCTTGAGCCAAGTATCTATGAGATTCTGGATAAGGTTAAAAATGCAGGCTATAAAAGAATTGTATCAGCTCCTATAGGATTTATGTATGATCATCTTGAAATTTTATATGATCTGGATATTCTTTTTGCGGAAAAAGTCAGGAGCTATGGAATGGAATATGCAAGAGCTGAATCCCCAAATAACAGTGAACAGATGGCTAAACTGCTCTTCTCCATCATCAGGGGATCCTTAGGGCTTTCCTGACCCATTGATTGGTATGGCAAAAACAGTAATTGCTTAATTTAATGTATTTGATTAATATGTGAAACCATGGTTAATTCCATTAACATTTTTGCCTTTGGAATCGATGAATACCTTAGAAAAATATTTAAAAAAGGAACAGAAAGTGACATAACGATATACAACAGAAAGGAGGGTGATAATTTCATAACAGTTCTCACGCCTCTCAGGTTTCCAGACAAACTTTCTGCACTCACTGATTCAATGTTTCCTGCAGATATAGTCGTTTTTAATGGAGACACCATAAACAAGGATCTCGGTGAAGCCATAATATGTGCCGAACTGATGAATAAAAGGAAGGGTTACTTCATCTGCTCCCCTGAAACTGACACAGCCAGAATCAGGAAGCTGTTCAGCGGAACAATGGCTGCAAATTATGAGATATATACTGACCAACCAATGAATTTCCTATCTGAAATCTGCAAATTTAAAAGGGAAGAAAAGAGCAATGAGAATACCTCGGTTATCATAGACCATTTTTTTAAAGTTAAAAGCGTGGGAACAGTAATATTGGGATTCGTGACAAATGGTAAACTTTCAAGGCATCAGGATCTCATTGTGAGCTATTCAGAATCTAAGGTTCAGGTAAGATCAATTCAAATGAATGATATTGATTTCGATGAAGCCGGAACAGGTTCAAGAGTTGGAATAGCCCTTAAGGGGGGAGATACTGACGATATGGAGAGAGGTTCCACGCTTACGCCAGATAAGCCGCAATACCTTAAAACATTCAGCGCCAAAATTAATATCCATCCCATGGCAAAGGGAAAATTCAATGAAAATGGTGAAATATTCCTTGCAAATAATATGAGATACCAGAGAGCCCGTATTTCGGGGAATGAAATCGAGATGGATTCAAAAATACAGAAACTACCATATTATCTAATACTTTCACCGAACACTTCACCAAGGATAATTGGAACCGCTGAACCTCTCGAATGACCTATGCTTTAAACATTTCCTGTTTTCTTTTCATAAGTTCAGGTGAACCGATATCGTGTCTTATATGATATTCTCCTTTTATACGCCAAAGGTTTGATTCAACTGATGCAGAGGCCTGTTCAATTGTGCTTGCCCTTGAAATTAATGCAATTGCCCTGGACTTTGTCATTTCAAATTCTGTCAGCGATCCATTTACGGTTGAGTAATATATTGTCAAATCTTCAGGCATATTGGAAAGATCCAATTTTAGTTTGCCGGGCACAGGATTTTCCCCGTATCCCTTAGGCACTATATATTTCAAAACCGAGGCCTGGTTAATAAAATCGACGTCATTATTCGACGCAAGTTTTCCTTCTGCAATACTGAACAGCATGTCGCTGATATTACCTCTGAATAAAGTTAGTACATTCATGCCTTCCGGATCTGCAAACCTTCCATTCATTTCTATGAGGTAAAGATCTTTAGATGTTTGCATAAATTGTCCATACATAATACCTCTGAATAAGTTTCCATCACTGGACATTGAATCGAGGATTTTCTTCATTATTTTCAAAGCCTTTGCCTGAGAATCCTCCCGCAAAAATGGAAGTGAATGATCTGCGCCCGTTATTGAGCCCATTCCACCTGTATTTGGTCCAAGATCTCCTTCATATGCTCTCTTATAATCCTGAGCTATTGGCATGGAACTTATTCTTATTCCATCTGTAAATGCCTGCAATGAGAATTCGTGACCAATAATTTTCTCCTCAAGGAGCACCTTTTTGTCCTTTCTTAAAATGCTCTTTGCATAACTAATGGCGCTCTTCCTGTCAGGTAACTGATCACCCATCACCTTGACACCTTTCCCACCGGTTAACCCTACCGGTTTTATTGCATATTCCTTCTCAGTATCATTAATAATCTTTTCCACTTCATATGCTTCATCAAGCAGGTAAAAAGGGACAATACCTGGAATGGAATATCGTTTCATTAAGGTTCTCATATAGTCTTTTGAGGATTCAATCCGGAAAGCTGCTCTTGTGGGTGAAGCAACCTTAATGCCATTTGAAGAGAGTTTATCGGCAAGATCAGTATCAAGCATTCCATCGGGACCAATGTATACCAGATCAGGCTTGGTTTCCAGTATATCTGGTATGCAATCAAGTGGTTTTGATTCCGTTAGTTTGATTGTTTTTGATGAAATAGATGAAAGGGAAGGATTTTGATTGGCCATAACTGTGATTAACTCGGCGCCGGTGCGAACAATAATTCTGCCTAAGGCATCTTCTCTCCCACCCCCGCCCACAAGCACTATCTTTATTGTCACTGGACTTCACCGTTATTCCCGCCGATTTGCTTTAGAAATTCCTCTTTCTTTACGTTGAAATATTTGTAAAACTTTGGTGTTACACTGAATGTTTCTGTGTTTCTCTCCTTCTTTCCTGTAATTAGCCCCTTTTCTTTAAGTGTTTTTATAGATGGGATATACCTGTCACCAAGGCTTCGTCTCAGATCTCCCTTGATGGTTCTTTCTCTCGTGGCAATAATTCCGGCAACCTTCAGGTCAGTTCTATTGAGCTCTGAGGCGGATACTGGTCCAACAATGTCCTGATATTCCTTTTTTACAGTCAATTTGTATCTGTTCCCTATTTTTGCAATGTATAATCCAGAAGTTTCTTCGCTCATTTTTTTGATTAGCTTCTGCAGTTCTTTTCTGACAATATTATGTTCTTCGTTTAATATGGATGCCATTTCAACAACGCTCAATGGATTTTCTGAAGCATATAAGAGAGCCTCTATTCTAGCAGAGATTGTCATTGGACAGTAAATCTTTATGGATATAATCTATTTTCTATTTACGGTTATTTTCTTCGCTACTCATAAGGTATTTAAATTACTGTCTGAATCTAAAATGATTAAATACTGAACTGAATTTTCCGTTAAAAGAGTGAACACATGTTCGGAAATTTGAAAGCAAATATAGAAAAATTCGATGTTCAGGAGATAAGTGAAAGTGCAAGACATCAAAAACCCAGATCACTATTTTACCTCTGGTTTGGTTCTAATCTCACCGTTGCAGATTTTATAATAGGTTCCGCGTACCTTATGAATAATCTTAGCAACTTCTATATGATCATAGCTCTTGTGATTGCAAATGCAGGTGGAGCTGCATTACTTGCCTTTATGAGTATTCTTGGGCCATTGAAAGGAAGGTCCCAGATGGCTCTTTCCGAAGGCGCTTATGGAATCATAGGAGGAAAAGCAATGTCTCTTCTTCAGTTTATCAACACTGGAGGATGGCTAACGGTGAACCTGATAATTGCCTCCCAGGCATTATTGTTTTTAATGTCCAGCGGTGCAACTCAGGGATTCGGCTCAAATCTACTTTTTGATCTGTTTGCCATTGGTTCAATTATTATCGTATCTTTGGTAGTTTTTTTACTCGCTTTCTTTGGTCATTCAATTATAAAGATGTTTGAAACAGTTATGTCAGTTGTTCTTGGTCTTATGTTCGCATATATAATATTAAACGTTTTAATTTTCCATATGAGTGATGTTATATCTCAAAGCAATTCTGTCACAACATTCTCATGGATTTCTTTTGGTGCTGTCATAATGTTGTCTTTCTCATATATCATGTCATGGGGGCCATACGCCTCTGATTATTCAAGATACATTCCAAGAAGCGAAAAACTCTGGAAATCATTCCTCTACACCTTTTTTGGAGGTTTTCTGGCATCCATAGGTGCCGAATTTGCGGGTTTACTTGCGGCATACGTTCTGGGAACAGGCTCGAGCTCGGATTCCATTTTTTTCCCGGTTTTGGGAACGCTCTGGTTCATTGGGCCCATTGCCCTTCTTCTTGGAGGAATTGCCGCAAATTCATTGAATTTATATTCCAATTTCCTTTCCCTAAAAACAATAGTAACCAGAGCTTCTAAATTACCGATTATACTTATCGTGTCCCTGGCATCAATTGTTATGGCAGTTCTATTTTATGGAGATTTCTCTGGTTTCTATGAAACATTTCTCTATATACTTGATTACTGGATTACCCCATGGATCGGGGTGATGATTGCAGAATTTTTGATAATGAAGGCTGGTGATCATGAAGGGAAAAGCATTAACTGGTCTATTCTCATATCCTATCTGCTCTCTATAGCAGTATCTTACCCTTTCATGAACACAATTGAATACTATTTAGGGGTACCTATTCCATTCTATACTTTACTTGGCGGAGTTGATATAAGTTATATAGTTTCATTTTTCTCAGCCATCGTGCTTACAATACTTGTTGAGAGATTTGTATTCAAAAGAACGAACATATTGAGATGGCAAAGAGGTGTTGATGCCTAAGAATTTCCTGTAGTTTCGCTCTACAAATTCTTAATTCGTATGACAGATAAATTATGGTAAACACTCCCCATAAATTAACTGATGAAAGTGAATACCTCAAAACTTTTATTATAAAATAGATTTGGTTAAAATGGCAATTCTTGGTGACAGAGATATAACGGAAATGATTTCGAAGGGTTTTCTTATTTCTGAAAATTTCAGTGAAAAGAGTGTAACACCAAACGGCTATGATTTTAGAGCCCATCAGGTGAGAATTGATGGCTCTGATTTCGATAAAGTTGATCTGAACCCCGGGAAATTTGCCCTTGTCTCTTCACTTGAATACTTTAACATGCCAAAGAATGTTATTGGAAATATATGGCTAAGATCGAGCTTCGCAAGAAAGGGCCTGATTGGAACATTTGGGGTCATTGATGCAGGATACCAGGGTAACATCACCGTTGGATTATACAATGCAGGGTCATCTTCCGTAACATTGAAAACTGAGGAAAGAATTGCTCAAATTGTTTTTTCAATGTTAATTACTGAAGCTGAGCATGATTATGGAATAAGGTCAGGGAATTATCAGGGAAAACGCGGGTTAGTAGAAGCCCATGATACTAAAAAATAACAACTTATTAGAAATAAAATACAAAATTCAATATCATATCACAGAAATAAGCAGTAGTATTTTAAACAATTTGACCTGAAAAGTACTTTAATTATTCCGCCTTTTCAGGTTTTACCTCAATTTCAAGACCTTCATAACTGAGTTCTGAATTCTCAAATATTCTTCTGGCCTCATTCAGGAGAACGTTCTTATCGTCTATTCTTGGACTATAGTGAAATAAATAGAGTTTCTTTACATTTCCATCCCTGGAAATTTCAGCTGCCTGCCTTGAAGATGTGTGCCCAAATTCATTCACTTTTGGTTCATATGACGAATCAGTTGTTGTTTCATGAATAAGGATATCTGCATTTTTAGCGAAAAGCTTCATTTCCTCCATGGGCCTTGTATCGCCCGTATAAACAATGATTCTCCCTTTTCTTATTCCCGCGGAAACTTCCTCAATTGTTATAAGTTTGCCTTCGTAATTCAGGATTCCAGATTTTCTCAGTTGTTCGAGCATCTTTGAGGGGATGCCGCTTTCCCTTGCTTTTTCTCCATCAATTTTGATTAAATCCGGCTCGCTAATTTTATATGCCATTGCCGGAACCGGGTGATCAGTCTTCATGGTTGAAATCTTGAATTTCTCAAAATTTACAGTGTCGCCGAATGGAATTTCTACGAGTTCAACTGGAAAAGTCAGTTTGTAATACCCTATGCCCAGAGCTTTTGACATAATTGGTACCGTACCCGGTGGACCATAAATGTTAAGAGGTTCAGTTCTACCGTTGAATGACATGCTCTGAACCATTCCAATGAGCCCAAGAAAGTGATCTCCATGAAAATGCGTTATGAAAACGTTCCTGATCTTCATGAATGAAAAGGAACTCTTCATGATCTGCTTCTGTGTGCCCTCCCCACAGTCAAAAAGATTTAAAATATCATCTATTTGAACTGCCACTGAAGGAAGAGATTGGCCTGGTTTAGGCCATGAGCCTCCTGTTCCTAGAAATGCTATTTTAATATTTGATGCCAATGATGGTTCAGTGTGTTTTAGTATTTTTATTTGTTATATAGACACTTAAGCACAAAATTATCTATATGAAAACCATTCTCTATTCGTGAGCAGTGCAAGTGAGGGTCATTACCTTGGAGTGGATGCGGTATTCCAGTATTCAGGGGTAGGCGCACAGCTTGTTTCAGGCTCAATCTTCTATCTCATTGCGGTCAGGATGTTTTCACCTACTGCAGTTGGCGCAATTGTTATGTTTGTGGCCATCGTAGGTCTCTTCAACACAATATTCTCATTTGGGCTTGGCTCTGCGGCTCAACACTTCACATCTTACAGTATAGGAACGGGAGATTATGCATCGGTGAAGAGGACAGTATATTCAATAATAAGCTACGGGTTTGCCTTATCCATAAGCGGATTCGTTGTCCTCTATATATTAAGCCCTGACATTTCCTTAATCTTTCTTCATACTTCATCTTATACTACGCTTATAATACTACTGGGATTTGTTATCCTTGGAAATGTTTTATTTGGAGTGATGAATGGAGCTCTCCTCGGATCGCAGAGTTTCAGACTTTCAGCAGTTATTTCAATAATCATATGGGCCATTTACTATATTGGTGCAATTGGTATGGCCATAATCTTCAGATCTTTATCCACTGTCATTGTTGGTTGGGCTGTAGGCATATTTGCAGGAGTTGCCATAGAACTTATTGCTATCATTCAGATTATGCGCAAATATGAATCTGGAAAGTATAAAAAGAATGCAAACATGGTTTTTGCATATTCTCTGCCAGTTCTATTTTCGAGCCTTATATCATACGGCGCTGGTTATGCAGACAGATTCGTAGTAACTGGTTTGACAAGCCTTCAAAATCTTGGGGTCTACAATTTTGCCCTCTTAATTGCCTCATCCATAGGTTTCATTGCCTCCCCGTTCAATAACATACTTATGCCAAAATTTTCTGAACTCTTTGGAAGAAATCGGAGAGATGAAATCGCAGAAAATGTAAAGGCATCCTCTCTTCTTCTCACTTCATTGTATGTTCCCGCTGCACTGGGAATTGCAGCTCTCGCACCTTCCATTTTGCTCCTTCTAGGGGGCAGTTCACCATATGATGAGGGATCAGGAGCGTTGATTATAATCATGTTCTTCTCGGCAATTTTCGTGAGTCAGAATATTCTTTCACAGGCAATTGCATCTATCAGGAGAACGAAATTATTTTTATATACCAGTGCAGGTGCACTCACTGCCAATGTATTCTTGTCTATTCTGCTCATTCCGCCTTTTGGCCTTGAGGGTGCGGCTTTTGGATTTTCTTCTGTATATGCCGTATCTTTCATAACGCTATATTATTTTGCCAGAAAAGAGAATGTCGTTAAATTTGATTCTGCTGGAACCTTGAAAATATGGTTCTCGTCCATAGTGATGCTCATGGTCATACTTGGTCTTCAATTCTATATAGGGCTGAGTCTATTTCTCATCCCCGTATACATTGCCATAGGGTTTATAGTTTATATAACGCTTTCAAAAGTCGTTGGAATTTTCAAGAATGAGAATAAGGATATGGTTCTGGCACTATTTCCACCAAATTTAAGGAGAATAAGAAAACTCATATCCTTTTTTATTCTCCATTAACCGCTTACAGGAAAATCCTAAAGTAAAAATTTATATATAATATAATATTATTTAAATGACAATTGTCGGACGTAATCATTCATGTATGTTGAATCTTTGGAAATTGATAATTTTAAATCGTTTGGAGTGAAGACAAGAATTTTGTTCGACCAGGGTTTCACGGTCATCAGTGGACCAAACGGCAGCGGTAAGAGTAACATTGGAGACGCGTTTTTGTTTGTACTTGGCACCAGGTCTTCAAAGACTGTGAGAGCTGACAGATTGGGTGACCTTATTCATAATGGAAAAAGCAAAAGAAATTCATGCTCTGTTTCAATAAAATTCAGCCCTTCTGAAAAGGATCAGATAAGGGAAAAGGTAGAGATTACAAGGATTATAGAGAATGTCAATGGAGATGTAAAGAGCACATATTTTTTGAATGGAAATCGTGTCAGACATACCGATATTGAAGAATTTCTGCAGAGTATAGGTTTGCTTCTTGATTCTTATGGCTTTGTTTTGCAGGGCGATATTAACAGAATTATAGAAATGAGCGGAATTGAGCGGAGAAAATTACTTGAATCAATAGCTGGTATTGAAGGGTACAACATTCAAATTGAAAAGGCAAAGTCAGACATTGACAAGATAAATCAGGATATATCAACCCTTGGAACGCTGAGAACTGAAATAGAAACTAATATGGAAAAGCTGGCTGTGGAAGTTGACAGGCTCAGAAAATTTAAAGAAAAGGAAAAGAGATTAAAGTCACTAAAAACCACGTACGTGGAACTCGAAATTATGGAATGTAAAACGGAAATTTCCAAAATTGATGGGCAGATTACTGTAGCCGAACAGCAGCTTGAAAAATTCAATGAAGAAAGGAAAAGTGTCCAGAACAAAATTTCTGAATTAAATGAAAGAAAAGCAAAGGCAGAGAATGGAGTTGGTCAGGAAACACAAGCCCAGCTTAGATCTATAAAGGAAAAGCTGGATTCATTTCTCCTGCAAAAAGCTCAGCTCGATGTAAATATGGATAATCTTACCAATTCTCTTTCGGATCTTCGTCTCAGACTTGAAGAAAAGGAAGAGAGAATAGGAGAAATCGAGAAGGAGATGGGCAAAATCGGAAGCAAGATCTCCCTTAATGATCAGGAATTGTCAAAAAAATCGGAGGAACTGGAAAGCATTAACGAGAAGATCAGCAGTATAATGCATTCATCTTCCATGAAACTCTCCCGAACCAATGAGCTTACTCTAAAAATCAAGGATATTGAATCAAAAAAGACCAAACTGGAGCAGGAACTTCATAATATGGAGAAAGAAGCTGAGAGACTTAGAGTTCAGGTTGAATCCAGAAAGGTGGAACTGGGTAAGAAGGAAGAACTTCTTACAAATGCAAAATACAGAATGGCAGAATCAAAATGGAAACTACAGGAGATTCAGAAAGGGACTTCTGGTAAAAAAACAACTCTGGATAAACTCAATAAATCATACTATGAACTAAGAAACCTGATAAAAGATTTAGAGAATGAGCGAACTGCAATCAGCACTAAGATTCAGACTCTGGTGAGGGATGTGGAAAGACTTTCGGCGACATCATCCCAGGTTTATGGAATGCAAAAATCTGTTAAGGCTATAATGGATGCAAGAAACCGTGGTGAAATACAGGGCATTCACAAGACTCTCGGTGAATTGATTGCCTATGATGATTCGTTAACGCTTGCTGTTGAATCGGCGGCTGGATCAAAATTGAACTCGGTTGTTGTTGAAAATGAGGATGTCGCGCAACAGTGCATTACATTGCTGAAGGAAAACAAACTTCAGCGGGCAACCTTCCTCCCAATATCAAAAATGCAATCAGGACGCCCAAGAGGAAAGGCAATCATGGTAAAACAGTCCGGAGAAACAATGGGTCTATTATCTGAAAATATAAAATATTCCACAGAATATGAAAATATAATCTGGTATGCTTTTCAGGATACAATTCTTGTAAAGAACATTGAGATTGCAAAGAAACACATGACTGGTGTAAGAATAGTAACACTTGAGGGAGATATCTTTGAATCAAGCGGAGCCATCAGTGGAGGATTTCTGGAACGAAGGCAAAGAAACAGGGGTGCCGATGAACTTCGCCAGAAGGAGCAGGAATTGCAATCGCTGAGAAACAGAGAGCAGGAATTGAAAACTGAGCTTTCAGATAATAAGGGAAAATACGAGGAGGTATCGTCCGAGTTACTCTCCATTTCAAGCAGTGGAGGAGAAGAGAAAGGAAAGGCTGATTCCATAACCGCAGATATTGAATCTGCGAGAAAAACCATTGAATCGCTTGAGCTTGAAATATCCGGGATTAAAAACATTTTTTCCGATGCTGAGGCTGAATATGCAAAATCCATTGCACTTCTGGATGAGGTGAAGAAGCAGTCTGCTCTTCTTGACAATGAGAGAAATCAAATAATACAGGAAATGGGAACAGAAGAGGACCCCAGTTCTAGAAAGTTGTCTGAATTGCAGCAGAGGAAGGATCAGATTGATCTGGAGATATCTACAACTAAATCAATTTCATCAGAAAACAGAGGAAGAATGAATGAACTTTCTCTTAGAAAGGAAGAGCTGATGAAAGAAATTGGTAATATTAAGAGTCAGATGAATTCCGGATCTGTTAAAAAGAAGGAATTCAATGATGTTAAAAGGGAGACTGAGATCAACATAGAGAAATATCGTCTGTTAGAACAGGAGCTCGATATTGCATCCAAAAAACTTATGGATGAATTAAGAGAAATTAACACTGGTATTCAGGAGGCTTTCACAGAAGACAATAAGATCAGAGATCGGGTTTCATCAACAGAAAATGTCATAATAACGGCAAAGGTAAGGAAGGATTCCCTCAATGAGCGAATTTTAAATTACGAGGAGGAATCAAAAAATATTGGCGGGACTGTTGAATCCTTCGGAATGTCAATGGCACAGATGAAATTCGAGATTTCTATGGCTGAAAATGAAATAGAAAACTGGGGACCGGTCAATGGTCTGGCAGAAGAAGAATATACGAGGATCAAGGAAAGGATAGCAGAAATTCAAAATGATACACAGAAGCTGCAGGAAGAGAATGAGAGTTTAAAGAATCTCATGCTTGAGCTTGAAGACAGGAAGAAGAATGATCTCCTGTCACTATTCAGAAAGATCAGGGAGAATATGAAGATCATATATAGAGGGTTGTCAGGAGGAGGCGAAGTTGAACTTTTGATGTCCGACGAATCTGATCCTTTAAACACAGAGATACATATTAGAGCAAGTCCCAAGGGGCGCGCATTTACCAAGCTTTCTGCTCTAAGTGGTGGAGAAAAAAGTATTACTGCAATGGCATTCATCATGGCAGTTCAGAACATCAAACCTTCACCATTCTATTACCTTGATGAAGTAGATATGTTCCTTGATGGATCAAATGCAGAACGCATCGGAAGCATGCTTAAAGCAAATTCTTCCTACGCTCAGGTTATGATGATTTCACTGAAGAAAGCTCTTCTCAAATATGCAGACTCTTTGATTGGAGTTACAATGGCTGATGGGGAAAATACACAGGTCTTCCAGAAAAAGGTTGGGGAGGCTGATCCGTTTTGAATGGTAACGATGTGCTTGCAAGCATAATAACGCAATCCACGATTCTGGAGATCGACCATAAGAAATACATTGAACTCAGTGAGAATCATAATCGGGATACCCCAGTTTCAAAAATTTTGTCAAAGACCATGGATTTGTGCAAAGAGGGAAAGATAGACCCATGGGATGTTGATCTTGCCTCTTTCAGCAGGATAATTTATGATCTTGTTTCAGATGGCACGTTAAACCTGCCTGATGCCGGGGTATTAATATCTGCAGCTTGGAGGGTACTGTCCATGAAAGGGGATAGTATCTTAGGGAAGTTCAGCGGAAGAGAATTTGAAGAAGAATTTAATACAGAGAATTTTGAACCCTTTGAAGATGAAACCCTACTCAATGCTGAAGATGAGAATTACAGAAGCAGAAGTTCAATTACACTTATGCCTGCCCCTGTTTTCCATAAGGAGAGAAGGAAGGTTATGCTTGTTGAACTTATGGAAGCAATAAGCACCATTGATCTTTCAAATCACCCCATAGAGAAGAAAACCTTAACACCCATATTGTCAATGGATGAAATTGCCAACAGATTGAATTCTGAGGAACCGGAGGAAGAGATTCAGAAAGTATGGAACAGGATAGTTGAAATGAAAGAACAAGAATTCTTTATGGAGGATCTCTGGGGAAAGACTGTGGAAGAAAAATCAATGTTTTTTGTCTATTGCATGTTTCTGAACAGGAATGGAAAAATAACCTTAAATCAGGATGAACCATTTGGATCCATTAGGATAAAGAGAATAGAAAATGCCTGAAGACGACGGTATGATTAGCGCCTCTGAGATGTCAGAATTTGAATTTTGCAGTGTCTCATGGTATCTGGATAAGGAAGGTTACCCAAGATCCGGGTTTTCTTCGCAGAGAATGCAGAGAGGTATAGAGATGCATCGGAGAGTTCATACAGGCTATTCCAGAGCGGGAGGAGCCATGAAATTGCTTCTTGTTATTTTTGTGGTCATTCTTGTTTTCGTCATTTATATCTATTTGGGGGGGACTTTACCCTGAACGCTTCTCTGGAATATGTGGGAATTCTATTTCTTTTAGTAATAATAATTTTAATATTTCTGTTAAGGAAGAAGAGGCAGGTTTATTCAATACCTGCTGGACGAGCCGTATATGGTGATTTGCAGTCAGAGGGTAAAACACTTGTCTCCAGAAGGTATGGCCTGAGCGGGAAACCTGATCGTGTCATTCGGAAGGGTGAGGAGCTTATTCCTTATGAATTTAAGAGCACTGAGGCTGATTCACCACGAACAGGTCATCTTCTTCAGATGGGGGTCTATTTTTTAATTCTTGAGGACAACTATGCAGGTGCCGTAATCAAAAAAGGAGTGCTGAAATACAGAACAAGAGCGTTTGAGGTTCGCAATACGCCTGAACTGAGGGAAAGAGTTCTGAGAACTGCCCAGTTGATGAGATCAATGAGGGGTGTGCCCAGAAGAAACCATGATAATCCAGGTAAATGCTTCAAATGTTCATTCAAGGAAGTATGTTCCCAAAGATTAATAAAATAAGTGAATTTCAAGGTGAGTATGGGAAAAATTGACCTCTCACTTTTTCAGGAGGTAATAACGCAGGAAGAGCTGGACTCCATGGATTTATCAAAATCAACTGCGTATATAGGTTTTGAGCCATCGGGCACGGCACATATCGGAACTGGTCTCATGTGGACTGACAGGATTAACAACCTCGTTGATGCGGGTGTGACAGTGAAGGTTTTGATGGCTGACTGGCACGCCATGATAAATGATAAACTGGGAGGAGATCTTGAAAGAATAAGGGAGAGTGGAAGACTGATGGTAAAAACCTTCAACGCCCTTGGAATGAATCAAAAGGTTCAGATCATATGGGCTTCTGATATGGTCAACTCACCAGATTACTGGATGGAAATGCTGAAAGTGGCTAAAAGCTCCAGTCTTTCCAGACTGAGAAGAGCATTGCCCATTATGGGAAGATCAGAAGATGATGCAGATAAGGATTTTGGAAAGTATATTTATCCTTTGATGCAGGTCACTGATATATTCAGACTTGATGTTGATATCTGCATGGGAGGGATGGATCAGAGGCACGCTCACATGCTTGCCAGAGATATTGCGGATAAAATAGGGGCAAAGAAAGCAATATCACTCCACGGTCCTTTAATAGGCAGCTTGAAGGGATCAGGAAGAATGGATTCAGAGAATTTCAAAAAAATGTCAAAAAGCGATCCGGATTCAGGAATTCTTGTAAGCGATACTCCAGAAGAAATTAAGAGAAAGATAAATCAGGCTTTTTGCCCCATTGCAGAGACCAAAGGAAATCCTGTCATAGAGATTGCAAAATTCGCAATATTACCCAGAACAAAAAATCTTGAGATCAAAAGACCAGAGAAGAAAGGTGGGCCCATGTTGATAAACAGTCCGGAAGAACTTGAATCTCTTTATTCTCAGGGAAATATCCATCCCATGGACTTAAAGGGCTCAGTATCTGAATACCTCATAAAAATCCTTGAACCTGCCAGATGGATATACAGCAAAAATGAGTAGTTCAATAAAGAGATACACTTTCAAAATTTTCCGCATATCTACATAAACTCATGGGAATTCTATAATAGATTCAAAACAAAGGATTGAGTGTTCAGAACCTTATGCACGGATCACTGCTACCTTTGAACTTTACTTTAACAATATTATAAAAATAAAAGAAGATTAAATATTTTTGATCTTCTGAGCCAGTTCCATGGCCCGGTTAACATCCTCACTCTCAAGAGCCATGTCCACTGCCAGATCGTATACATATGAAATTATTTCTTTAAATTCTGCTTTCTCCTTTTTGGTTTTCATTGATCCAATGATCTTATCTGCAGTATCCATGCCATTTTTTACTTCTTCTTCAGCCTTAATGGCGTCCCCTTTTTCACGGTATACCTTGATGAGGCCAGCCTCAGCTTCAAAGTATGTGTCCCAATCACTGATTTTTTTCGATCTTTCAAGAACCTCTTTAAATATTTCAATGGCTTCGTTCATTGTTCGCTTTTTACCAGATAGAATGTCCGCCTTGGATGATAGTATTGCAAGTTCAAGCTGATCATCTTCAATCTTTCTGGCAAGTGTGATGCCTTTTTCAATATTTTCGATGGCCTTCGCAGAATCTCCACTTTCATCAAGAAGATAGGCATAATTCATATAGTCCAGAGCAAGACCTGCAATATCCCCTATTTTTTCTCTCAGGATCAGACATTTTTCCATGTAACTTATGGAATTATTTGTCCTGAATTTTTCAAGACCATAATATGCCTGTGACATCTTGCTGTAGATTTCACATAACTCTTCATCCTTACCCTCATTCTTCTGTGCAAGCACATTGAGAATTCTCAGGGAATCCATGAATTTTCCCTTTTCCATTAGCTTATCAGCCTGATTCATGTCAGGTTCTTTTTCTATTTTTTCATCTGTCATTTATGTTCACCCGGATTCTCTCTTATCTCCTTTAATACTTCTCCAGCTCTTGTCATTGATATTTTTCCCTCTTTCTTAAGGATTTCAGATACCCGATCAATTTCTTCTCCCTTTGCACCTGCTGCAATAGCAAGGTTTCTGGAATGTAGCCCCATATGCCCTTTCTGAATTCCCTCATCGCTTAATGCCCTTACTGCTGCGAAATTCTGAGCAAGACCGACCGCTGCAACCACAGACTGAAATTCCTCTGTTGTTGTAACCCCAAGTATCTTTCTTGCCATGACTGCTTTAGGTATATTTGAGGTTGTACCACCTATGGTGCCTATTGCAAGTGGGATATTTATCTTCCCAACAATGTCTCCGTTTTGATCCTGAGAAAAACTTGAAAGAGAAGTATATGAACCATTCATGGAGGCATAGGCGTGGGCGTTAGCTTCTGCCTGGCGCCAGTCGTTCATTGTTGCAATGAGAACTGCATCCACTCCATTCATTATTCCTTTGTTATGTGTAACAGCTCTGAATATATCATGTTGTGCCATTTCAGATGCTTTTACAATCCTTTTTACGACTCTGGAACCACCAATATCATCTGCTTTGAAAACTGCCTCAGCCTTTGAAATCCTTCCAGGCGTCAGGTTACTCAGTATTCGTAAAACAACCTCCCCTCCTGTAAGTTCTTCCAGATATGGAGCTGTTATTTCGCACATGGAATTTATGACATTAGCCCCCATTGCCGAGCCAACATCAACTATGAGATGAACGATAATGGTTCCTTCCAGTACAGGAAGTATTCTTATTTCAAGATCAACCGCACCCTTCTTCATTTCACGCAATGTTTTACTCACCGTATTGGCAAGAGTGAGTATCTGCGATTTCTGCTCCTCAATGATCCTTATTGATTTCGGTATATCGTAAACCTCAGTTATTTGAATCTGCCCAATCATCATGGAATTTGATGAGATAGCCCTAAAACCTCCCGACTTCCTTGCGATCTTAGCTGCGTTTGAACAGGCAGCGATAACCGATGGTTCTTCCACTGCCATGGGTATAAGATAATCTTTTCCATTTATGAGGAAGTTTGTAGCAATGCCGAAGGGTATCTCCATTGCCGTGATAAAGTTCTCAATGAGCTTATCGCCAATTTCCGGATTTAGAGTACCGGTATTTTTAAGCAAATTCATCTGATCCTGATTCAGACCTGAGAAAGCAGATATAATATCTATCCGCTCATTGATTGTTTTCTTATAAAATTCCCTGAGTTCTGAAGAATGCATTAAAAGGTTATAGGTACGATCTTAAACAATTTTTCTAATGCTTTATTGACTTAAATTTAAAACATTCTCTTTCCAGAACTATGTTAAGGATTTTCCTGACAACATTTACCTATTAATATGTTTAATTTATGTACTGCTGTGAAAAGAGCATATAACATAGGTGTCCTTGGTGGAGCTTCTCCGCTGGAAAAATATTTGAAGATTGCAGAGCGGGTCGGAGAACTCATTGCCAAAAGCGGGAATATTCTAATAAATGGAGGCTTAAGTGGCGTTATGGAATATGCGGCAAAAGGAGCTTACGAAGCAGGCGGTGTTGTTGTTGGAATACTTCCTGGATATGATCACCGGGAAGCAAACAGCTATACAACTATTCGAATACCCACAGGTATTGGTTTTGCAAGGAATTTTCTTATAATAAGAGCATGTCATTCTCTCATTGCCATAGACGGCTCCAATGGGACCATTTCAGAATCATCGTTTGCCATATCGGAGGGGAAATCAGTTATCTCCCTGGATTCCATTGAATTGAAACCGAAGAGAGAAAGGGAAGGTAGCTTCATAGTTGCACATGAACCAGAAGATGCCGTGGAAAAAGCTATCAGAGAGGCAGAAAAGATATCACAAAAAGAAGTTGATAAGAATGACTCTTTCAAGGAATAATCTTCTTTGATTCCTCAATCTTTCTTAATTTTTCGGCTGAATAAAATTTTGATTTTATCCCGTGATCTCTTGCAAGGGAGGCAAGATATGCGCTCTGTAATCCCATACTGCAATAGAATACGATCTCATTGGGATGATCTTTAGACTTAATCAGATCTATTGCCCTTGGCAAAGGCAAGTTCAGTGAATTCTCATAATGCCAGTTTTTATATTCAACAGGATTTCTCAGATCGATTACGAGTTCAGACCCAGAAACGCCATACTCCTCATTACTAGTTTCATCCAGAATTCTGATGGCTCTGGCAGTCTTCTTTGTCTGTATAGATGAAACTGCTCTTCCAATAAAATTAACATTTTGCATATCTGAATTGAGTTCTTCTTTTTTTATCCTTGTGATTGGTGTTTCAGCGAATAATGAACAGAATTCGCCCATTGGTGAAGATGGGAATGTGCCAATTTTTCTGGCAAGATCGGATATTTCATCCTTGTCGAATCCTATTAAAGGCCTCAATACTGGGATTGTCATCCCGCTGCTCAATTCCCTGATATTCTCCGGTGTCTGAGATGATACCTGACCCGATGATTCCCCGGTTATTATTCCATTATAATTGTGCTCTATGGCAATTGCTTCGGCAATGGAATACATTATCTTCTTGAAAGTCACATTGGGATATTTGATAGATTTTCTGTTCATCATTTCCGGCAGATATGGTCTGAAATCACAAATAAAGGTGTTTGAACTGTATCCGTATGACCAGTCTTTGTGCAGTACTGAAATGGCCCGGTAAAACTCCATGGTATCAATAGGATCCGCCATAGAGATAAAGAGAAAGTCCACAGGAGAACCTCTTTTCATCATCATCCATGCTGCAACGGGTGAATCTATTCCTCCTGAAACAAGGGCGAGATATCTCCCTTCAGTTGCCAAAGGCAATCCTCCCGGGCCTTTCATTTTTTCTGTAAAATAATACACCTGATTATCTCTTATCTCTATGTAAACCTCAACCTCTGGATTATCAAGGTCTACCCCTGATGATTTTTCGTAAAGCCTGTCAGCAATTGCCTTAGATGCATCCATTGACTTAAATTTGTGATCACCAATCCTTCTCGTTCTTACCGAAAAGGTTTTTCCCATTACCTGATCGGCAAAGAGTTCGTATGCAGTAGCTACTATATCTTCAAATTCTGTTAATTTGAATCTTTTAGCTTTAGAATAAGACTTTATCCCAAAAATTCTTGATAGAATATTGCCAATGGTTTCTTCATCTGATTCTACATATATCCTTCCGAACACACATTTAACTTCTGCGCTAATTCCATTTGTGTTTAATGCATATTTTATATTACTGACTAACCTAGATTCCATTTGTCTTCTGGAACTTTTTCCCTTGAGTCCAATTTCTGAATATCGTATAATATACATTCCTTCTTCCTTACTCAATACTCACTCCAACTAATATTGGCTCCTCCTTGGTGATCCATTTTCTTGCCTTTACCTCACGCAAGGATTCTGCTACCTTCATCCATCGGTACAGGGAATCTACTTCGTATAAAACGGCAAATTCCTGATCTGCAATGCTGAAAGAATATGTGGTATAAGACTGGATGCCCTGGTTCATGGGATGTGTCATTGCAGTTTTTATATGCTCGTCCATTATCTTCTTTCTCGTCTCATAATCAATAAGATACCACTCAGGGTCCTTACTCATGGGATATCCTACGAAATATTTCAGACCTTTTTTCTTCAGATCCTCCTCAATGTGCGTTGCATTTTTTAGATATGGCGATTTTACATAAATGGAAAGCATGCTAAATGTAGATTTACCTAAATGCCCTGATTTTAAATAAATAATATCCATTGCATTTCTTATAATTGATGGGTTTCTTGATGATAACCAGATTATGAAATCTGAATCGTATCTAAGAGATCTGTAAATCTTGGTGTGAATTAATCCATTTATTTCATCTGGCAAGTTAGTGAATTGTTTAAAAGATGTCATAACCTCTTCCCTGTTTTTCCATTGGTTCTCATTAATTTTAATGCAGAGAACCTGCATATAGATTACATCTTTATCTTCATTGATTTCAGGATTTGATTTTCTTTCATTTATAACAGATTCACCCATATTTGGAATCACATTCCAGATAATAAAAGGTATGAGCCCAAATGGTATAGTGGGAAAGGCCTGATGCCCCTTTCAGTGCAAAAGGGCAAAAATAATCAATGCTTCAGTTCTCTAGTATCATTTAACAATCTACAATAGCAAAAATCTATCATTTTCTCACTTTTTGCTTTACTCTCTGTAATCTCTTTCTTTCTCTCATCTTCTTATCCTTTCCTTTAGAAGAAAGAGAGAATAATGAGGTGAAAAGCGGTAAGATAACTACCGTATCAAAATCGGAGACAACATTAGTAAATGTATAATATATGAAATAAAGTCCTACTACCCACATAAAAATATTAATCAACACGATAAAGTAGTATTTTTTCTTTTTGAGTTCAGATTTTAATTTTCTGCTTTTATTTCGGAGATTTAGGGTTTCTTTATTCACAAATCATACACCCCCGCTTCCAAATTTAGAAAAACCATGAGCTGGATTTGCATTTAATAAAAGCTTAGACAAATCAAAAGAACCCACTATAGTTTTAATTTTGTAGATCTGCAAGCCCACATATATTCCGTGATTACCGCCTGCAGTGTTAAGAAGTACTAAAAAGAGCCCGATTAAGTATACAAATTGAAAAATCACCTGTGTGGCATGCCTTATACCAAAAGCATTTCGGGTCAATAAAATTATATCTGCATCCAAATCCTTAGAAAGAGATTGCGTGGAGAAATAGCCAAGACCTCCAATTACTAAAAAAAGTATAGTCAACCTTGCTGAACTGTTCTCAGCGAACGAGATTATAAATCCGTTGCCTGAATCTTTTTCAAATGACCATTTTATAACGTTTTTATCAGTGGAATTATAAAAACTTTGATTTTCAATAAATGACTTAGATTCTAAACCTGAAACAAATTTATGAATGAGAATCTGGTTATTATTTGCACTAATTCGTTCTCCTACTGAACATGCTTTATATTCATTCCCACTTTTGAATACCTCAAAACTCAAACTAGTATTGTTTAAACTATTCAATTGAAAACTATAATTCAAACTTAATTTAGAATGTGTAACCTCTCTTAACTCTGAAGGCATATCATATGTATTGAATGAAATATCGCTCTCAGTTATTTGATGTGTTTGTTCACATAGAGCATTAAATCCTAATATTAACATTAATACTCCGAATATAGGAATGAGCACCTTCAGGAGGTTTTTTTTATCTATCAGAAAAGGTAATAAATTTGGAATGATATAAAAATTCCGTGACAATTTAGATCATGCTTTGACTAATTTTCCCATAAGGGCATCAACCAAAATGTTTTTTGTGCCACTTGAAATATGTTATTTTTTACCCATATAATTATTCATATATATTACTATTATTATAATGTGTACTCATGTATTTTCATAGCGAGACACTCTGTAGCACGGTATAGAGCTAATTTTTAGATAAACTTATTATAGTTCATGGGATTTTATTCTATGGCATCGGATAAGATTTTAGACTCTGTAGACGCGCTTGAATTCTACGTTGGATCGGCTAAAGAGTGGAGTTATTTTCATCAGTATGGGTTGGGATTTAAGCTCGTAGGTTATTCTGGACCAGAAACCGGGGTAAGAGACAGGGTATCTTATCTTTTAAAGCAGGGTGATATAAAATTCATTTTCACCAATACATTATTTCCAACATCTCCGATTATAGAACATACAAGAATTCATGGGGACGGTGTAAGGGATATCTCTATGAAAGTTCCCGATATAAACGAGACCGTTGCTGAAATTGACAGAAGGGGTGTCGTTAAGCATGGCCCCATTAAAAAGATCAAAACAGATAATGGGACTCTTTACAGTTCAATTTCAAATTCATTTGGGGAAACACTTCATTCTCTCAATGACTATGGTGAATATGAAGACGAGCTTCCTCCAGGATTTAAGGAAATAGAATCACCAGATATCAAACCTACCGGCATAAAGAAAATAGATCATATCGTTGGAAATGTGGAAGATAAGAAGATGGATCAGTGGGTTGAATATTATACCAAGGGGTTTGGATTCGATCAGCTAATAAGCTTCGATGATAAGGATATAAGCACTGAATATTCAGCCCTCAGGTCAAAGGTTGTTCATTACAATAATAGAAAAATAATCTTTCCAATAAATGAACCTGCACTTGGTCTTAAGAAGTCTCAGATCCAGGAATATATTGACTACTACAATTCGCCTGGTGTGCAGCACATTGCAATGGAGACAGATGATATAATAAAAACCGTTGCAGATATGAAATCCAGGGGTATCGAATTCCTCTCAACCCCAAGCATATATTACGAAACGCTAGAAGACAGGGTAGGAAAAATAAAGGAGGATGTCGACAAACTTCAGGAACTTGACATTCTTGTGGATAGAGACGATGATGGTTATCTCTTACAGATATTTACAAAGCCTGTAGGGGATCGGCCCACAGTATTTTACGAGGTAATACAGAGAAGAGGTGCAACATCCTTTGGAAAAGGAAATTTCAAATCGCTTTTCCAGTCTATTGAAGTAGAACAGGCTAAGAGAGGAAACCTTTAAGCTGATACTATATGAGAATAGGAAGAATAGTTTCCAATGACCGAATAGTAACAGTTATTTTCAAAGAAAACAAAGCATATGACGCTACAATGATCTTTGATATATCTGAAGAACACCTTGAAAGGGATTTCTTTAAGGCATTTACAGAAAATGAACCAGCTGATTCCTCATTTAAGGATTCGTACGTAATCAAGAAAATTGATTCTTTTCTTTCCCCGATAAAATATCCGGGTCAGATCAGAGATTTTTATGCCTTTGAAGATCACGTGAAAAATTCAAGAAGGAGGAGAGGTCTGGATATGGAACCGGAATGGTATAAAATTCCAGCTTACTATTACACGTCCAACAACGGTTTGATTCCACATGGAGGAGTTCTAAAATATCCGGGATTCACTGAAGAACTTGATTTTGAAATGGAGATAGGAATTATAATTGGGAAGAGTGGAATTGATATTTCTGAGGAGGAAGCCCTAAATCATATTTTTGGCATGGTGTTAATGAATGATTGGAGTGCCAGAGACCTTCAACGAAGAGAGATGAAGATAGGTCTTGGACCATCAAAATCAAAGGATTTTGCCACCGGCATAGGTGATTGCATTGTAACCCTTAAAGATCTGAAACAGCTCATAAAAAATGGTAAATTTGACATACCTGTAGAGACACAAATAAATGGTCACCTCTTTGGAGAATCGAATCTTAAGAGAATCTACTGGCCAATTGAGAAGTTGATAAGTTATGCGTCCATGTCTTCACAGTTAAAAGCTGGTGATATAATAATGACAGGTACAATGCCTGGCGGATGTATCACAGAAATGCCTCAGGAAAAGCCAAGATGGATTCAGAGAAACGATGAAGTTTTAATGCAATCCTCAATTCTTGGTAATCTGTTGAATAAGGTGATCTAATGGTATTTTATGTAAAACAGGGGAAATTGACGGAGAGCAGACACACATATGACCGCAAAGGGGAAATATTGAAAGAAGAACTATTCGGAGAAGATAGCTTCGATGGAGCATATTCACTGCTTTATCACCTGAATGAGCCCACAAGGGTTAAATCCGTAACCAAAAAGGAAAAACGCGAGGAAGAATTTCCCGAAGAAGTTACAAAACATCTGCATATTAAAGCTGGTAAAATAAAAACTGATGGGAACTTCATTGATTCAAGGAAATTTATTCTCTCAAATTCAAAACTAAGACTGGGCATTGCCAATGTCACAATGAATTCTGATGATTTCTATAGAAATTCTTATGCTGATATCCTCCTGTTTGTTCAGAAAGGAAATGGAACCCTCGTATCGCCGCAGGGGGAATTGAGTTATAAAGAGGGCGACTATGTTTTTGTGCCAAGGGGCACCACATTTCGTCTTGTTACAGGCGACTCCTACTTTTTCATAATCGAGTCAAGGGAGCACATGGATATACCCTCAAGATACCTCAATAAATATGGTCAGTTAAAAGAAGGTACACCATATTATAGCAGAGATATACGCGTTCCGGAGCTTAGAGACCCATCAAACAAGAACCAGAATTTCAAGGTTTACATAGAATACGATGACTACTACATGATTGAAGAGAGAGACAAATCTATTCTGGATGTGGTAGGATGGGATGGTTATCTTTACCCCTTTGCCATTAGCGTCCATAATATGGCACCCATTGTAGGAAAACTGCATATGCCGCCGCCAATACATGAATCTTTTTCAGGAAAAGGGTTCATGGTTGGGACTTTCCTTCCCAGAAAATTCGATTTTCATCCAAGGAGTATACCCATTTCCTATTATCATAACAACATAGATGTGGATGAAGTTCTCTTTTATTCATCGGGAAATTTCATGAGCAGAAAAGACATAGAAGAGGGATCAGTTACTGTACACGTTAGAGGCATTATACATGGGCCACAGCCTGGAACAGTAGAGGCAGCAATCGGTAAAGAGGGCACTGACGAGGTAGCGGTTATGGTGGAATCTTATGAACCATTGGTTCTTACAAAGACAGGGAAAGAAGTGGAAGACCCCCATTATATGGATTCATGGTTTCAAAAATGAATGAATTCAATTATTTGCCCATTGACAGAGTCATATACGGAAAGAATTCCATATCGTCAATAAACAGCCAAATTGAGAGACTGAAAAGAAAAAAAGCTCTTATCGTGACCGGAAGTTCCGTATCAAAATCAAAATTTTTTGCCTCTATTGTCAACACCCTTGGCATTGACCATGTTGTATTCTCCGATATTACACAGCATTCTCCCATAGAGGAAATTGAGCATTCTATTGAGGCCTATAGAAACAACAATTGCGATGTGTTAATATCAGTGGGAGGTGGCAGTGTAATAGATTCATCAAAGATGTTGAGGCATTATTATGATGTAAGCATACCTCATCTGGTAATACCAACCACACTCTCTGCTTCGGAATTCTCCCACATTGCTGGTTACACCTTTGATTCGGTTAAGAATGGTGTCAGAGACAAAGCAATAACACCATCAATAATCTTCATTGACCCCGATGCTGCAAGGGAAACTCCAGATAAACTCTGGAGATCAACAGGTATAAGATCACTTGATCATGCAATCGAGACTATGTTCTCCAACAGGGAGAGTGAGATTGCAGGGATTATGGCAGTTAAGGCCATAGAAAAACTGTTCAATAACCTGCAGGGAAAGGATGATGAAAATCGCCTTGAATGTTTTAAGGCAGCCTGGTATTCATACTTTGACGTATTCGATTCAAAAATGGGGATTAGCCATAATGTGGGTAAGGTTATTGGAGCCAAATGGGAAATACCTCATGGCGTAACGTCCTGTATGACACTCCCTTTGGCCTTGAAATATTATTCCCGTTATTATAAGAAAGAAGTTAAGGAAATTGAATCTGCCATTTCAAATACTAAATATGCCAACATGGAACCCTGGGCTGCGGTTGAACAATTCATTGTAGATCTACATCTGGAGGCAAAACCTTCTCAATACGGGTTAAGTCTTGATGATAAACCGTATATTTTTGAAAACCTCAAAGATAAACCGGAATGGGCTGATGATTTCCTTACAGAATTTCTGTCTTAGGGAAAATCGAGCTCCATTAACCCGCTTTTTTCATTCTTCTTTCTCATAATTCTTGCTTTGCTTAGTACCTTAATTGATATTTCCATCATTGGCGAACCAGTACCAGAAAAGAAATGACCTCCTGAAATATTATGATGAATATCGGCAAATGAACCGTGTATATGGAGAATTGGATCGTTTTCTGCTATGGAGCCTGAAAATGAAACCACTTCCCTCGGTTCATCAAATGTCATTTCAACATACTTATCACCATTCAAGTAGCCGATTCTTGCTTTACATATCATTCCAATACCAGAAAGGATTAGACCTGAGGAAATTTTTTCCGCCTCAATCATGCTCCTGATTGCATCTATAACAGAATCTCCTGTCTCTACCTTCAGAACAATATAATCATTCTCTCTTGAATATTTCAACTATACTACCTCTTCGAGTAGAGCATGAGAATCTTCCATTATTACTTTTTTAATTCCACAGTTCTTGAACATCATTTCTTTGAATGGATTGCCAGTTAGATTACTTGCTATTATGGAAAGTGAGCCTCCGTGTCCAATGATTAGACATTTACTGAATTGATTGTTCATCATGTGCTCAATGAATTCAGTCACTCTTGATATAAGTTGAGATAATGGTTCAATTCCTTCAAGGATATCGTCGCTAACATATTTTGAAATTGTAAGATCAACGCCTTTAATTTTGGATATTTCAGAAAGGGTGAGTCCGGAATATTTGCCTGCATCTCTTTCCCTTAATCTTTGATCATAATGAATTGGAATTTCTCTATGTGCATTTATGATCCGGGCAGTTTCAGCAGCCCTCTCAAGATCGCTTGAATAGATTAAATCGAAATTAATTGCTTTTAGTCTATCATATGCCTCTTGAGCTTGAATTTTGCCCTTATTATTTAAGGAGATATTAATATGTCCTTGAAACCTCCCCTCATTATTCCAGTCTGTCTCACCATGACGAACGAGGTAAATCTCTCTTCTGTCTTTCCTGGGATCTATCAAAATATTATCCCGTCACCATAGTTTAGCAAACTATATACAAATTTGTTCCTGAGGCAGATGTGTGTAAATTCAAAAATAATTTTCTTAAGCTCGGTAATAACAGCTCATTATTTTGTAAAAATGATTAAAGGAAGATTAATTCCTTCTGTCCGATAGACCAAGCCAGAACTTTTCTTCCAGATCCAGAATACCTTTTGCCCCTTTAAAGAAATTTTCTCTGGCCCTTTCTTCACTTTTATGTGTTCCCAGAACATCTTCCATTGCAGCCTCGTGCTGATCCTCCAATGCCCTGTGGAATGTAAAATATTCAATATCAGCCTTGGAATATTTTGGGTGTTGTTTTAGCCAGATATTGAATCCCGATAGTATCTTGTCCCACATAGGTATGGCCATATTCTCGAGCCCGAATTCGGCACCCAGTGCCTCGAAGTATTCTCCTGAAAAGTAATTTCTCATTCCATCAAGCCATGCTTTGGTGGTTGGAAGCTGTTTTCTCTTTACAAGTGTTTCGGGTTCGATCCCTATGCTTCTAAGATATTTTCTGTAAAGGAGCTCATGCCTCTTTGTTGGGTCCATGTCTCCAAGTTCAGAAACAAGGATCGTTGTCAAATTTGCGGCGTCATCTTCATTAGGTGTGTTTACTAAAAGTGTGGAAAGGATTGCTACCCACTCTCTGGTGAAATGGTAAAACTCTATGGAGAAATTCTTAAACTCCTCCTCAGTAATATCCCCTTTGGCAAATCTGTCAATAAAGGCATTGTTTGTTGCATTGTGCTTTTTAACAAATTCGTATGTCTTCGCATAAAAGTTTTCTTCATTTACTTCGTTTACTATCATACATTATACGATCAATTACAGGGTATAAAAATGTTGTTGATAGAAATTAAGCATAAATACTAGTTTCGAAAACAAACTCACTATCATCTGCTAACGTTTTGAGAAAATCATCATTCAACAATCCTGAGGATTTGATTTGCTCTATGGGAAGACAGAATTTTTTCTGTCTTCTTAACAATGACAGACAGAGTTCTTTCCTTGCAACTGTAGCAATATCTCCAGTGACGACAAAAGTTCCATCCTGTTTGATCATATCAATGGTAAATCGTTTGAGTTTGCCTTTCTGATTTAAATAAAAAATATTATTTCTTGCCTCAATTATAAATATCCTGTCAAGACCGAGATATGGCATCATTAAAACTTCATTTATATTCCTTTTTTCCATGCCATTATCCAGCCTTTTCTGTCTGCCCATAATATACTCATATATGGAAGAGGATACATCCCTCTCACAGAGAAATATCAATTTGTTTCCCGGAAAGTGATTGATTTTCTCCATTATTCTCTGAGGTTTAGAGATATCTGAAATTTCTGATTCAACAATAATGCCTTCACCCTCGTTCAAAAAAAATCCATCTGCCCTGTAACCATTTATCATTACTTCTTTCTGTAATGAAATTTTTCTTCCATCCAGATATTGAGAAAACAGTTCTGTTATGAATTCGTGACTATTTTTCTTTTCTTCAACTGGTTTAACTGGTGAGCTTTCATCTGATCCGTATCTTGAAATGCTTTCTTTTTTAATGAATTCTATATCTGCCTGATTTTCCATATTCCATTTAACTGGCTTAAAACTTAACGGAGGCTCTGATATACCTGAAAAATTATTCCACATTGTTACATAATTTCTTGGAGAAGATAAAATAGATTTCAATGTGTTATTTCTCAATGATTCCGGTCTTAAGGATGATGACAGTAAACTTGCGTCTGACTCTGAACATCTGAATGCGAAGAAAGAACCGGTGTTACCAATAATTGAACTTAGATTGTGCCGGTCATACTGGTCCAGATACTGAGATGAAAGTGTAAGAAATACCCCATATTTTCTCCCTTCGCTGAGTATTTCCGCGATTATTTTTGCCGGGAAATTCTGAGCCTCATCCAGAAGCAGAAATGTCTTATTTCTCTTTGATGCTCTCAACGAACTGTTCCATATTTTGAATAGAATTAAGGTTCCAATAAGCGAAGTCATATCTCCCGACATCTGCGTTTTAGAGACCTCCACAACGATAAGTTTGTTACCCTCTTCAAGCAGGGATCCAAGGTCTACACTGTCTGCTCTCGATGAAATCAATCTCCTTAACTCAGGTCTTGATAATATGGGAACCAGTTTGTTAATGGTACTTGCAATAAAATCGTTCCAGCGGTTTCTATCAGTTATAACTGTTTTTAATGCGTTCCATACATCCTCCGGGATTTTTCCCTCCATTTCTCTTAGTGAATCTCTTCTGGATATGAGAGATAAAAAATCTGAAAGATTTGCTTCTGGATCAAGTGTGATCATGAATCTGAGAATTGTTGTGAATACAAGCTCAAGCCTCGGGCCCCACGTCCCCTTTGAGAAGAGTGATTCACCGCTAAAGAGATCCTTGATTGTATCGGTTATTACACCTATGTTACCTGAGGTCTTCCCATTTCTGGATAAAACATTGAATCCAATCCTTTTGCCATTAACAGAGTATTTTTCCTGGGTTGAAATGTAAACAACTTCCATGTTTTTATTTTCAGCAATAATCTGATCAGATAACTGACCATGAGGATCGAAAATTACTATGTTGGCATCTGCAATGCCCGAGTATATCTTCAAGAGAGATGCTAACAGATTGCTCTTCCCTGTCCCGGTTCTCCCGACAATAAGATTATGATTAATTATGTGACTTATGGGAATGCTTATTTCAGAAAGCCCGGTAAACCCTAAAGTTACGTGTTCCTGTTGATTATCATTTTTCCTTGATCTGCCAGGCGATATTTCATAATCAAACATTGTATTTCACAGAGTAATAACCTGATCCCTATTTATTTCAATGTCTTCGATTAGACTTACTATATCATCTATTTGAATACCGGATGATGCTCCCACGGTTGCAATAATATCCGGATAAACCTTTCTCAATAACCATGGTCCAAAATTTGAAACAGAAAATATCCTGAACTGATCTTTCCCATGATGTTCCTGAAGAATTCCCATATTATCTTCATCGAAATGGTAAAAACCATTTTTCAGCGAAGCCACGATCTTGAAGAGATCAATCCAGATTTCTCCACGCATATCTTCGCTTGTAAATACCTTAATTTTATGAATTCCATTGAATGTGCCTGAGCTAATACAATTAAATTTTTTAAAAAAATTGCCACAAAGGGAATTTTCAGAACTTCCCCATGACATCCTGCCGATCCTCTCTTCTTCAAACCAGGAGTATTTCCTTTTCTTCCCGGCATAGTAGGATCTTGAGATGAAATCCTTTCTTTCAGGGAATTTTCCTATCTGTAATTGTGACAATATATTCATTGTCATATCAATGAAATTTTGCCCGGAATCTGGCATGCTCCTTATTTCCAAGGTTGTACCAGATATCCACGTGCTGGCTGCAATTGCTCCTGAATAATCCATCCCAAAAAAGACAGGATAAGTTATTCCATTTACCGTTATTGATCTTATACTTAGTGGTTCATATGGTAAGGAGAAAGTCTTTAGAAGACTCTTGGGGAATGAAGGGTAAAACCAGTCCATAAAGAACTCCTTGATTCTTATCCTCTGATTATTTGCTTCAACTTCAAATCTCAGTGTGTCCCATTTTTCAGAATCTGTTCTTAGGGAAATATTACTTAATACAAGATCAGGAAGGATTGTCGCAAATGGCAACGGAATGTTATTTAAATCGTCCCTGTCGTTTATCTTTTTAAACATCTGCTGCATCAGTTTGCACTTACTATTTTGTTTGTAAGACGCCCTATTCCCTCTGCCTCTACAGATACGGTATCTCCATTTTCAAGAAATCTTCCAGACCCACCCATAGCAACTCCCGAAGGGGTTCCGCTTGTGATGATGTCCCCGGGTTCGAGCGTTATGAACTGGGACACCTCCGCAATTAGTTCCGGAAAAGAAAATATCATATCACGAATATGGCCTTCCTGCCTCCTTTCTGAATTAACATACGTATTGATCCGAAAATCGGGTATTTCTTTGTCAAGAATGTAAATTTTCGGCCCTATTGGGAGGAAAGTATCGGATGCTTTACCAAGGAGCCAATTTTTTCCAAGCCTTTCCTGATAATCATTCTGATAGTCACGGGCACTGATATCATTGCAAACGGTAAAACCAAAAATGGATTCTGTTGCATTTTCAACTGTTGCCTCCTTTGTTTTGGCACCAATAATTGCCGCAATCTCCCCCTCATAATCAAGATACTGAACCTTCTTTGGTTTCAGTACAATTCCATTATTTCCCACCAGGGCGTTACTGAACTTGGTGAAAAAGTATGGTTTCTTAGGGCTTGGTACCCGGTTCTCTTCCGAGTGACTTCTGAAATTTATTGCTGGGAGAAAAATTTTTTTTGGGCTCACGGGAATATCTTCTACTAAATCCCCGGTATAATCGTCCAACTTTTCAGGGATCCCTTTGTGCAGTTCAGCTATGGCATTGTTGATATTTGCGGGCTCTTTCAAATCTGAATATAAATAATGTTTTCCATTATCTGATAAGATTATGCTTCTTTTCCCATCGTCTAATTTGTTTACAATGAAATCCATAGAAGTGTATTTTAATTACATTATATAAATATTGCAAAAAAGACACTTTTTTATGAGGAATTAAGTCCGGCTGAAAAATCATATATGGCATAATTGGTGAAAAACCACATCAGCGGAAGCGATATTGCAAGAAAAATAATTGAAAAATACAATTGCTGTGTTACCCCAAAAACGGGCCAGATATCGAAGGATGAAACAGCGGTAAAATACAAAATAATTATGGATATAACCGGCAACATCCCACCCACATATTCAAAGGCGACTATCCTGGTATCTCTTCCGCTTATTGCCAGTGAATATCCTGCCAATAGACCTGCACTTGTAGATACTATTGCCATAACTGAATAGCTGATACCATTTCCCAGACTATAGTTTACCAGAACTGGAAAATACCACATTACCATGAGAATAATGGAACTTATTGCTGAGACCAGTGTTATTAAACTGGATCGACTTTCTGAAAAGATCTTAAAAATAGAATTTATAAGGAATATAATTATTACACCTGTAATAAACATCAATGCGTTGATAGATGCATAAAAGAGAAGATTATCCCTTAACCCAAGGAAAATACCTGCGATTAAGATCACAGGTTCCATCACCACAAATAATACACCTGCAAATATGAATTTTAACCGGTTTAGATCAATCTTTTTAATTTTAGCAAAGAATTTTATGGGGATTCCCTTCATCGACAGCTTAAGAACTACAAATGTTAAAATGGTTAGAAACAAAGATTCCGTTACGAGGGGCAAAGAGACTATACCAAGAATTTCCGATCCAATAGCCGGCAAAAGAGATGTCGTCGCTTCGCACTGACATGAAAGCCCGGCGAAAGCATAAGATACCCCGGAAAATCTGTTGATATTCCTTCCCCTCCTTACCTTTATTCTTGCCTGCTCAAAGATCATCCTGAAATTCTCAATAAGGAATGCACCTATTATTCCAAAGATGATGGTTAATTGTATTGAAAATGTTATAGTATATTGCATGGAAAATATTGTCATAGCATTGGAAAACAGATAAGGTACACCTGCTGGGGATTCGTCATCGTATATTGAACCTACAAGAATCTGAGGATTATTGGCAAATGAGGAATAAATGAAAAGTCCTCCTATGAAAAGCATTATGTAAAGATATATTAAAAAAACGAAACCCTTTACAAGCGATTTTTTCTCATAGGTATACATAAATCTTAAAATTATCATAAGTGCCAGCATTAAATATACGAATCCAAAAGCTGCTGAAACGTTTAATCCCGAACCTGATGTTGCAGAAATAAAGTGAAATGTAAAAATGAGCGATAATGAAAGTAAAAATAGATAAAATGACGGAATATATACAGAGAATGATTGCCAATATTTTTTCGAAATATAATAAATAAATGGCAAAAGAAGCATGGATAATATGGCACCCCAAAAAGCAATTTCAACATAATTTTCTATATATATTGCTCCTATGAAACTGAGGTCAAATATTGAACCTATAAAAATTGCTATAGAAACTAAAAGGATCAAACCCTGAATAGAATCTTCTTTCATGTTAAGAGAGAATTGCAGACACGTTATTACAATTTTTTAGGAGAGTATAATTGATCATGGAATAATGTTAAGATATATCCCCATAATGCTAACAAGGACTCCCATAAATAGGAGGGCCAGTGCCCAGTTCAATGAACTGCCATTGGCATATTTTCCGACAAATATACCCAGGACTGCAAGAGAAAGTAGTGATACAAAAAATGGAAAATAAACATTGGATGTGAATGCAAATGAACTCAACAGAGGTATCATTGAACCGAGGAAACCAAACAGAGCAGCAGCTATTGTTCCCAATGCGGTTTCAAGGAGGATAATCCTTTCCATGGAACTTCTTCTTGGTTTATTCTTGTCCGGGTTCAGGTGCTTTGATACCCTGCTAACTTCATTTCTCATTTTGCTATACTGAGCAACGAAATAGCTGCCCGCCCCTACAATTGATGACGCGGAGGCTATCCTCAGAGTATGATTTAAACTCAAATCTACACCGGATACTATCCTACCGGATGTTATCATCAATGTTGTAATAATACCGTCTACCAGACCAATGGTTATAGGAAAAATAGTTTCTCTGTTCAAATATCACGCCTAACATTTTCAATTAATCGGCTTCCCGCTGCAATTTCGTCCACTGAATGAACAACAGCCCCGGCATCCTCTATAGTCCTGACAAGATCATCAAAATTAATGTTTGTACCTTCAACGGTGATATTTGTGCCCATTGTTTCCATGTCTATTTCAGTAACACTTATATTCACTGCATCTACACCCTTTACAGAAATAATTGCTTCTGAAAGATCAACAAGTGTGGGCCGGTTAAGTCCTTTTCCAACATCCAATATTACTCTTCTTATGTTCAAGCTAATCACTTTAACTGTTTACACGATTTTAAGGATTATAATGGAATTGAATTTAACCTTTTAATGATTTATAATGATATTTCACCTGTTGATTCATTGCCATAGATCATAATGAACCATTTTTGAGTAATTGAAAGGACTGGTTTCTCGAATGTAACTATTCAGAATACCATGGCGCCTTACTTGGAAGAATTTTGTGCAAAGACTGAATGAGAACTTTCCATTTACCGCCCTCTAAATGCATCGCAATTATCAGTATACCTAAAGAAAAGATTTTCATTTCATAACAGATACCTTGTTCGTGGAAAATAGAAAAAGGCATATGATATATGTGATAATTGCCATAATATTAGACGCCATTCTGACTTATTACGTTTTATATTTAAACACTCTGTGAACCTCATGAAAGAAGTTTCAATAATAACAATAGGTAATGAAATTGTAAAAGGCAGAACTGTAAACACCAATGCCTCTGAAATAGCTATGGCTTTCACAAAAATGGGTTTTTACGTATCCAGACATACTTCTATCCCCGATGATTGCAAGATCATATCTGAAACACTGACCGTTTCCTTGAAAGATTTTCCCATAACGGTGACGACCGGTGGCCTTGGCCCTACTTTTGACGACATGACAGTTAAATGCCTTGCCCATGGCCTTGGAGCAAGGTTAGAACTGAATCAGGAAGCAATGAACATCATAGAAGAAAAATATAAAAGATTGAATCTGCCTTTAACAGATGAGAGAAGGAAAATGGCCCTGTTCCCGGAGGGTGCCATGATAATAAAAAACACCGTTGGAACCGCTCCCGGTTTGATTTTTACCTTGAATTCTCATATGATTTTCTGTCTTCCTGGTGTTCCAAAGGAAATGAGAAGCATGCTACCAGATGTACTCAATCTTTCTGGTAAAAGCGGGTTAAATTACTTATCAATGGAGTTTAATGTTTCTGGTATCATGGAAAGTTCCATGGCTCCATTTATCAAGATATTGATGAAGGAATATGAAGACAGCATTTTTATCAAAACACATCCCATATCTGATGAGATCAATGAACCAAAATTAATCGTTGAACTATATTCACTTTCGGATAAAACCGAGGAAACAAAAATAAAAATGAATGATATCAAAACCAAAATTGAAAATTGGGTCAATAACCAAATCGGCTCAAACTCTTTAACCAAAGATAAAAAATAAAATCTGTTTGACAAGGCTTCCCAAATATAATCAACAAAATATGATGAATATATTTTTATTCGATCTTAAAATATCTTCAAGAGGAGTAAATGGCTGAACTTAGAAATTTGGAGAAATTTGAGGAGAATGCTATTGCTATGTGCAAAGACCAGACACAGAGAGAGAAATTGACTTTAAAAACGAGGAAAAAGAAGAGCCCTCTTGATGTCTATGATCTTAAAAAATTAAAAGATAAGATTGAAAAAATGAACAGGAAACTTTCAAAATAATTTTGTGATAAAGTGAAATTTGATGCTGAAATAAAAGCGGATTTTTATGACATATTAACCTATTATGTAAACCTTTTTTCGGCAAAGAAAATCAAAGAAATTGATGTTTTTGATTTTACCATATCTTATTCCGGTCACTCCGTTATTACCTCAGCAGATATGGGTTTAAGTGAATTCTCCAGTGACTTTCCGGATAAAAAAAGAGGGTTAGACAGAGTTCAATTCATTTATTTCCATATCAAAAAAAAGACTGAACCCGGACTCAATTTTTCATGTGCAATTTCATTTGATCGTATTTTGTATGAAAGTTCAGTCAGGTCAGAGACTATGACTCAACTCATGGAGGCTCTGGATAAATCGACTTTTAGATTTTTTTGAACTGCCAAACCAGTTTGAAGCTTTGATATACAAAAGCAATAATAATTAAAAAAATCTGTAAAAAGTTTTTAAGCAAAATAAGATATGCGTGTGTGGCACAGATAAAGATAAGAGGCAGAATAGAAACCCTCTTCAAATTGAGAAATCTTGCCTTAATCAGTTTATTTGTAGATTTTATATTAACCACTAACTATGGCTCATATTTTTTGCCCAATACCTCCCAGACTGTGACAAACTTGCTTACATTTTTTGCCAACCCTAATCTCCTGACATTTTACGGAACAGTAATAGGTCTTCTAATGGCAGCTTACACAGTCATGATCACTATGATTCCCAGTTTTCACCCTGAAAGTTTAAAACAACCCATATTTTCTCAGATTAATAGCCTTTTTCTTTTTACTATTTTAACGGGTTTAATGCTGATGATCCTTTCTTTTACCGGTTCTCTTATACCTGATACTACTTCAGTCTGGTTTATTAGAATACAAATATTCTTTTTCTTTTCACTGCTCATCGGGTTAATATTTTCAGTGCTTTCCCTATCAGACTTATTTAAAGTTGTCAGCGGACGTAAAGGAACCAGAGAACCTACAAAACGTGAAACCAAGACCAGAGAGATACAAAAAAAATGATGTTGGATAGATACAAATGATTCATATTATCTTTATAGGTTTTATAATCCTCATTTTTTTCCTTACGTTCCTTATCGTTCTAAGAATGATTTTAATGTTTTACTGGAAAATTCATTTTTTCAATGCAAATGATGAATACAAATATTCCCCAAGAGTACTGGTTGTGGTTCCCTGCCGTGGCAAGGACCATGAAATGGAGGTAAACTTCAACTCCCTGCTAAACCAGGATTATTCAAATTTTAAGATCGTTGCAGTGGTCGACAGCATGGAGGATGCAGCCCTCGAGGTAATAAAAAAATTAGACATAAATTATCTCCTGACTGACCATTATTCTAATGCTGCAAGCGGTAAAGTCCGAGCCATAACCACAGCCTTGAGGAAAATGAAAGATTTTGAGATTGTTGTTCTGGCAGATTCTGATACCATAGTACCGGAACACTGGCTAAGGGAACTTATATTTCCTCTGCACAAAAAAGAAATTGGAGCAGTAAGTACCTATCCAAGATTCATTCCCAGGGGTGGATTCTGGTCAAAGGTTAAGGAAATTTGGGGGTACATGGGGATCAACATGATGGAATTCCGCCCAAGTCGTTTTGTCTGGGGAGGTTCTGTTGCATTCAGAACAGAACTAATGGATGAGACTTCACTAAATTATTTTTCAACGGCCGTCTCCGATGATGCAGCAATAACAAAAATTTGCAGAGACAAAAAGGTTGGAATTGCCTACAGCCCTGCTGCAAGCCCAAAAATTGTTGTCAATGATGATAAAAAAACTTTTTTGAAATGGGCAGAAAGGCAAATGGCTGTAAGCATTATTTTTGATAAAAGGGCATTGATTGGTGGTATTTTCATTTACGTTGGAATAATATTTTATCTTGTCTTAATAACCGCTATAACTATAATGGTAAACCCTTTTTTTGTTATTGGATATATCCCGTATATCCTGAATCTTATAAACTCAGGAATGAGAGATCCCAGAAATTCAGCATGGCTCATTCCCATCAGCCTTCTCCTTCCGTTTATTTACCTTTACAACATATTTAAGGGAGCAAAATCAACCCATATAGATTGGAGAGGTACAAGCTACAGGATAAAGTGAAGGATTGCATTCTTATTCCTTAAATGAATTTCCGACCTTTATTTCTCAGAGACGTTCCCGCTTCAATGATCCATGATTGAATCTCATGAACTTTGAGCCTAGTATATTGAAAGCCTAAGTTTTGCTTGAAAAAAAATGCCAATTTAAAAGTAAAAATACAGGAACAGGTTAAAATGAACTATGACCTGTTTTGCTTACATCTATGTGATAATTTAAAACCTGTCAGGTTAAATTTAAAGCTTTACTCTGAATTGATCCCAGATTAATACATGAGAATTGCCTCTTAAAAATTGTAAAATAGAAATTATAATGTCATTCGTTCTTTAAGAGAAAGTATTTAATCGAAATCTATATGACAAGAAACGTGAATAAACTAAAACTTTCATATGAATTTGGACTTGTAGGAGGACTATTCCTTATAATTATTGCTGTTCTGGAACTGGTTTTGCATTCAATAAGCAGTTACTTAAAAATCTTCGGAACATTTCCTTCAGCTGGGGCTGTTCAATTAATAATATTTGCTCTGATTGCCCTACTGGGAACTGAATATTCAAGAAGAGATAAGAAAATAGGTTATACATCCATGATAGTTATTGCAATAGCCGGAATGATTACCTTCGTCAATATTGAGATTGTAGGATTTATAATAATACTCATAGGCGGTATTCTGGTCATGATGAACAAATAAACCATTTTTTCAATCATAAATTAAATTTCAGTATCAAGATAGACCCGTACAATGAAAAAAATAATTAGTCATTCATATTAGAGTAATATGGAAACTACTTCTAATCGCCATAAAATTTTAATAGCAAATCCAGGCGCAGGGAAAACGGAAAGACTTTCAGAAGAAGTGGTTAGCTTAATAGGACATGGGATTCGTCCAGAAAAAATACTCTGTGTTACATTTACTGTAAAGGCAAAAGCGGAGATGGAGGAAAGAATATCTCGGAAAATGTGGGAAAAGCATTATGCAGGTTCTCTTCCAGAAATAGAAACTTTTCACAGTTACTGTACCGATTTGCTAAGAAAATTCGATATGAACCCGGATATAATTTCTGAGAGACTTGCCCGTTACATATTAACAAAGTCTATTGTTTCCAGAGATGTAACGACAGGAACCGAAGAATCACTTTTCAGGGAAGTGAACAGCTATATATTGACAACAGGTAAAGTGATTAATGCTATCAAACTGATAAAGAGTTTTGGGATCCTGCCAGACGAAATATCAGATTCCGATGCTCAGCGTATTCTTTCTGACCTGTATGAAAATCAAGAGGGATCAGTGAAAATATCATTGGAAGAGGCAAAAGCCCTCCTTGATAAATTTCTTCTCGTATTTAGAGACTATGAAAATTACAAAAAAAACAAATTGATGGATTACCAGGACATTCTTATATTTGCAATGAAGATTCTTAAAAAAATGAAATCTCCACCTTATGATTATATTCTTGTGGATGAGGTGCAGGATATCAGTGCTCTTGAAAGCCAGATTATAAAGCTGTCAGGGAAGAATATATTTGCTGTGGGGGATTTGAAGCAGGCCATATTCGGATTTCAGGGAGGAAACGTTGAAAGTTTCAATGAGTTTAGAAACCACAAGGACTTTGAAAAGGAGATTATGATGCATACTTTCAGGCTCCCAGCCAAAGTGGTGGATTATGTAAGAACTTTCTTCAGCAGATTGAACCTGGAACAGGATATATCTGAGTTACAGGTAATGGAAAGCAAAAAAGAAGGATTTGAGGGGGAAGTGAGGATAACTTTATCAGACACACCTGAAGAATCCGCAGCATTGACTGTGAAGAACATCCTGAAGGGAATACCTCATGATGAAAGTATAGGAGTGATTGTGAGAAGCAATTATCAGGCTGTTAAAGTAAGCGAGCTAATGAAAAGCATGCAGATTGATCATGAATCGGGGTCAATTGTCACAACACTTGAATCAGAGAAAAGAGCTATTACAACCTTTTTAATGGGAATATTGTCCACAGAAAAGAATGATGTAATAAAGGCGTTATATACAGAATATTCAGGAGTATCATTACGTGATGCGATTAAAACTGTTGATACAATTCAATTTAAAAACGAATTTGATGATTACTTACCAGAACCGTTTTTATCAATGAGAAGAAAATATTCAGAAAATATGGGAATGCTTCTAAAACTATTCACAGAATATATTATACCAAAGTCAATTGAAAAGGGAGAGAATTTTTTCCTTGCTGCAAAGGAGCTCTCCAATGCAATTCCAGAATTCTTCCAGAAGGTAAACGGCGGGAAACAGGATCTATTATCCTTCTTAAAACAGGAAAACTCCGATGAAAGTACAGGAGACAAAATTGAAAATAAAATAACAATCAGTACTGTTCATAAATCAAAGGGAAGAGAATTTGATCATGTTGTATATGTTCCGTCAAGAAAATCATGGGGAGACCCAAGCGGAATGGATCTTATAATGAACAGCATATTGCGAACAAAAGACCAGCATTATGATCCTGATGATCGGAAAGATGAGGAAAACAGAATTGATTTTGTGGCTCTTACGAGAACAAAAAAAAGCCTCTGGATAATAATAAAGTCTAAAGAGTCTGACAGGTATAAGATTGATGGAAAATGTATTTCAGTGAAAATAGATCCTGAAGTACCGGAATTTGAAACAATAAGCCAGAAACAGAATAGCAAAAGAGGTTCTGTTGTTTCAATGGAAAATTCAGACAGATGGCTACTTGAATTTATTCAGAAGAAGATTAACCGGCTGAAAAGGCTAAGTTTCTCCATGATAGGTTCGCTCGATGAACTTCCATCTTTTATATCCAGATATATCCTTGGTATTTCGGACTTTAGCACAGCACTTCAACTTGGTACAAACACACACAAAATAATAGAAGATTTTCTCACAAATAATGATGTTCCGGGTCTTCTGAACAGTGAACTTGAGACCAAAAGCTGGAATAACTTCTTAAAATACTATTCAGACGTAAACAACCTTCCCGGAGTTAAATGGATTATGTCAGAAGGTACGGTACAGTGTAATGTGAAAGACCTCTTCCCGGAGATTAACACGGATTTGACGATTATGGGCAAAATCGATGCAGGATATACATTTCTGCAAGATGGAATAGAGAAGACGCGAATTGTTGATTTCAAAACAAGCAAAGAGGCAGGTGACCTTGATAAATACTACGAACAGATATCGCTTTATTCGCACCTCTACTCCCTGCAAAACCATATCCCAATTCAAAATATTGAGGGCGAGGTAGTAATGCTGAGTGTCCGGGAAGGGAAAATTTCTACGGGAAAGGTAGATTTGAAAGTCTATCAGGCAAATTCCCTGATGATAGAAAGATCAATCGACGCAGTTAAAAAGAGAATTCAGTTGTTCGTTAATGCTCAAAATAATCCTGAAATGTTGTACGAAATGATACTGAAAGCGAAGGAGAAATATACCCCATCAGAGATTTTCAAAGAGGTTCAGCGTGAGATCTCCCTTGAACTTGGGATACCATAACTACTCCTGTTCTGTCTTTTTAATGGCATTTCTCATCAATATAGCATAGACTGCAAAAAACACAATAATTGCAGGAATAAGACCAATGTTAAAAGCAGGCAGGATAAGAACAGCTATATACGAAAGATAACCAAGTGTGAACGCAACCAGTGCAATCAGGAAAATCATCTTTGTAAATCTACCAAGCTCGTTTTCCATATCCTCAATATCGTAACCCCCCATCAATGAGCGTTTCCCAATAAATGAGGCAGATTCAAAGTTAGAAAGCATTACTACGGAAAATTCAGCCAGTGGAAATATAAGGGCAATAAAAACAGTATCGGGAATATTAAAGGCATAAAAAGCAGTTAGATGTGAACCAATGTAGCCCCGTGAGAGCACTATTGGGATGAACGGAAGGAGAATTGCTATGAACTTAAACCTGTTTCTTGGCTCCTCGCCGTTTGATTTATGATTGTTAACTAAGAGAATTCCCATAAAAAAAATGAGCATTGAGAAAAGAACAAAAACATATGCTATAAATGTGGTTGAGATGAGGATAATCAGCATAGAATAAATCAGGAATAAGACCAAACCAATTGTAAATGACATCTGATATCTCATCTTACCACCCTGCGAGCATAGCAAGTCTTGAAGCCGCTATGCCGATACTTTCCTGTGCTGGCTCCCACTGTATTATTGAACACCGTGCCGGGAATGCCTTGTATATTTCACTCTTTGAATCCTTTATTATCTTTCTCTGAAACAGGACTG
>JAKATR010000099.1:60167-68291 GCA_021818675.1 Thermoplasmata archaeon
CTTCTGAACTGAAACTGTGATTTTTTTAGCATTGAAATTGCAGGAACAACTTCAATGCTTTTTGATGTTTTCACAGTTATCTTCTTCTTTCTAACCATCCCTATAACAGGGATATAGGTTATATCAGGATCTGTTAAATCAAATATTCCCCTTCTGGTGGCTTTGATTCTATATGTTACTTCCTTTGTTCGCTCTTTAATGCTTTTGAACATGAGACATACGTTTGAGCCTTCCACTATCTCCATTTCACTGAATATTGGGAGCGATATGTTGAAGAGCCCAAAACCCCCTTTTGATTCTATTTTAACATGAAAAAGGGCCTCGTCCCCAACCTTCATTCTGGTGGGTATATCAAATGTCAGTGAGATATCCTCATCCTTTACAGTATAAATTATGATAAATACGAAGATTATTGGAAAGAATATACCCAGAATTATGGTCTTTTCAGTAGCTAAGAGTGCAAATATGGCAACGAATCCTGCCAATAGAACTATTGTGATAAGCTGCTTGCTCCATTCTTTTATCAAATAGAATCACTTAGGTACCGGTTCTCTTTTCATGAAATCTTCTATTATCTTTGAAGATGGTATGTCCTCCATTACCTGATCCGGTTTAAGAACAATCCTATGGGAAAGGCATTCCTTAGCCAGAAGCTTGACATCATCCGGTATAACAAAATCTCTTCCATCCAATAATGCCATTGCTCTGGAAATTCTTAAAAGTGAAATTAAACCCCTTGGACTGGGTCCGGCAAGAACCCTTGGATCCTTTCTAATTTCTCCGAAACTGGAAATGTAGTTGATAACTTTATCATCAACTGCGATTAACTTTTCAACAAGACTTTGAATCTCCATTAAGGAGTCTGGAGAGAATATCTCCTCAGCCCTGGAACTTGGATCATCGCTTGTCCATGAAATCCTTCTCTTCAAGATTTGAGAGTCATCTGATGGATACCCAAAAGACAGCCTTATCATAAATCGATCCATTTGGGCCTCTGGAAGTGGATAAGTTCCCTCGAATTCAATAGGATTCTGAGTTGCGATCACTATAAATGGCTTTGGTAGAGGTATGGTCTCACCTTCTATGGTTACCTGCCTCTCCTCCATTGCTTCGAGAAGTGCCGATTGAGTTTTAGGTGGTGCTCTGTTTATTTCATCTGCCAGAAGCAAATTACAAAAAATGGGCCCCTTTACAAGTTCAAATTCGCCTTTAGCTGGTCTATAAACCTTTGTTCCCAGAATATCGCTGGGCAATAGATCAGGAGTGAACTGAATTCTCTTATAAGATATTCCTAATATCCTTGAAATTAATTTTGCCACAAAGGTTTTTCCTATACCGGGATTATCTTCTAGAAGGACATGCCCGGAGGCAAGCACAGATGATACAATTTTTGAAATTATCTCTCTGTCCCCAACATAATATTTCTGTATTTCATCCATCATTTTTTCTAGCTGCCCATCGGCATTTTGTATAGCCAAATTACCTTCATTGCTTTTCTGCATTTTCATCACCTATGCTTCTTTTTATAGTTAAAATCATAGCCCTCACAAGTATATTTCTTTGTTTAATCTCGTTCCGTATGATTGCGTTCTTGCTTGTAATTCCATAACCGTTCAAATTTCTATTTTTATAGTTAAGTATGCCTTTTAGGTATTCCTCAATTTTCATTTCAGAATTATTAAGTTTTGTCAGATAAGAAGTAATTGACAATATTAATTTATCTTTCCTTCCGGTTGCCACAAACTCATCAATTGCCTTGGACATATAATCAACCCCAATATCACTTATAATATTGTCCCGTTTCTTGAACTTTTCATAGAATCGAAGCTGCGAATACAGGATATTTTCTGTAGCTGCCTTATAGGTATTCCATATTCCTGCAACCACTGCAATTACTATGAGGAAAAGTAATATAACAAGAATGTCAGAATTCTCTGAAGCCGGCTTAGGAACCGCTATAAGTCCCTGAAAAAAACCAAGGATAAATGCTGCAATTTCCCATTTAATATATTTGGAAGATATGTATTCCCCCATATTTCTGTTAAAACTGTTGGATGAATTGGACAAAATTGGAAAGAACGAGAAAATAAGACCAGCTATTGCAAGATACAGGAAAGCCGGGTAAAGTACCAGCAGATCTGTGCTTGCATATGAGTAAAAATAGGAAAATAAAGAAATTGATAAAATAAAGAAAAATAAGGAGATTTTCTTGAAAAATTCTGATATGAATGGTACTTTTTCAAGCAAATCCTTCTCTGATGCGAGCATAAGCATCAGGGGCCACAGAGTTAGAGTAAAAAATGGGAGCAGGGAATATGCAGGATCCAAAGCTGAAACAAACAGATACGCATAAGATAGAAGAATAAATTCTATTACAAATGCAAAAGCCGCATATGCTAAGAATAATTTAACAATCTTTGAAATCAAGTCAAAGCCCAATAATCCAAGAATAATTCCAAAGTACCTGATGCCGAGAAGCGCAATAAACGCAATGGAAATATAAGTAAACAGTGTCAACCCTGTAAATTGAGAAAGCGCTGCTATAATTAACAGTATTAAGATTGGAACACCGTATCTGGTGTTGATTGGTTTCAGTTCTCCTGCTTCATTCATGAGTTATCTCCGCAGGTGAATATCTTTGGTTTATAAATACCGCGCATGAGACCTCTCAAAAAAGCCTCATATACTTTCCTATCTGCCTCCTTGGCCCCATAAAAAATCTTCTCGAACGCCGCAAGTGCAATCTTAAATTCATCTTGCTGCCTTAAAATTTTCTTAAGGTTTTCGTCATTTTTAGCTATTTCCCGAAATGTCATTGATTGATTGTCCTTGCTAAGATAGTCCTTCATATTAAGTCTAAAAATATCCTTGATATCTTCATCATATTGTACGCCTCGAATTATTTTTCTATCACTCTGCAATGTGTGCTTGGCTGAAAGTTCTGCGCAACCATTTTTCAAATTAATATATGTATGGTCGCCGTCCCTTTTTACAATATCTGCTCCGTTTATTTCCATTTTTATTTCCGGGTCAGTAGCTATCCCTAATGGTGAATTTAATGCCCATGAAAGTGGAAGATCTTCAGCTATCATTGGTCTGATTACACCCTTTCCACCCCATCCGGTCATAACAGTTTCCCTATGATTGAAATTATACGGCTCAAATATTTTATCTTCTTGTTTATTGATTAGATTTTCTTCTGCTGTCTGTTGATCCTCAAATAATTCTGATAAAGAATAGTTTTTATCCCCATACTTAATCTTTGGAGCTTTTTCGATCCTTTCAAAAAATCCTCCTCTTTTAACTCTCAAAATCAACCACACAGCAATTACAAAGGCTAGTATTCCTACAATAATCAATATAATAAATTCATTTAAGATAAGTGGATTTATCGGATTACTGCTTGTAGATTTTTGTCCAGCACCCGAGTTTGATCCCCCGGTCTGATTATTTTGTTGCAGTTGCTTTGAATTGTGACTGCCAAAAAAATTAAGATTAAAACTTGGTAAATGAAAATGAATAAAAGGTATGTTAAAAATTGGTAAATTTGGGAGCTTTAGGGACCCAAAATTTAGACTTGGAAAATTAAAATTAAAATTCAAATTGGGGAAATTAAAAACGTTTCCAATGCCTGGACCACCAGAACCCGATATTCCATTTCCAGTACCTGTTCCTGTACTCGCGGAACCTGGCCCGCTTGTCGGTCCATTAAGCCCTGACTGAATTGGTTGAAGATTATTGATTGATGAGATGAGAATCCATGATGCTATTATTATGACAAAGATTGTAATAGCGATAGATTTTTTTGACCTCGATACCATTAATGTATATAAAAAAACATGTTATTAATTTTAGTCATATTAAGTTCAAACGAATGGATCTCTCTTCTCGGGTTTCTTTACGCGATAAATTAATAATTAGATATATAGAGGTTTTAAGACTCATTTCTGTTTTTTGGAGTTTTCAATATGATTTTGATATAATTATGCAATGATTTTGCAACATTTGCTCGCGTTTATTGAGTTTTCTTGGAAAATTACACATCTCCAATACAATTGAATTAAATACAATAGTAAGTATCTAATCAACTCTGGAATGTGATGAAATAATTAATATTAGCTGATTGCATAGCCATCATATATGCCGATATACGATTCCGATGAACATGAATTATTAACCGAAGAATCTGTGCTAACAAGAGATGACGCATCAATAGAAAACGGTATTCTTTATTTGACTGATAAAAAACTTATATATGAGAAAAAAGGAAGCCGAAAACTTTTAAGTGCAGAACCTTCAAAAATATATCTAATGGTGCCAGTATATAACATTGAAAATGTTTCATCTGCAGTACCAGTCGTAAAATTATTCACAAAGAAAAGAATTAGGGTCGAGTTTAGAGAAGGAACCGATCTAAAATATGTCGAGTTTTCAGTAAAAAAACCTAAAATTTGGGTTGATGAAATAAAGAAATGGTCTTCCAGCGCCAGAATGTCATATATGGAAACAATCAGAAGACAGGATGAGGAACAGTTCAGGAGAGACCTGGAACTTACAAAGGCGAAATCACCAAGAAATAATATTAATATGATAAACCTTGGAACGCCGAGAAAGGGAGAGCCGGGATATGTGAAAAACGATTTCAACAATCAGGATACAAAAGATGTGGTCGCTGTGAGCAAAAATTTACCTGAAAACTCCTGTTCTGTGTGCCCTGAATGCGGTGCATCTGTTGACAAAAATTCAAAGTTTTGTAAAAACTGTGGTGCAAAACTAAAGTAAGTTAACATCTGTTTATTTGTACTTATTTATGTATGCTAAAATATCTGTAAATTAGCAGGTTTTATGATGTTTTCGAAGTATATTATAAAAGTTTAAATATGACACAGATTATCATGTGTCATGGAAACAATGGCTGATGGTAATATTATTAGATCACTAAACAGAAGTGAGCTAAGGAGAAAAGTTCTATTCTACCTTTACTCCATATACCCATACAGGTCATACCTTTCCGAGATTTCAAGGGCAATAAAATCCGACCCTTCTAATGTAAAAGGTTGCCTAGAAGGATTGGGAATCAGGTATACAAAAGAAGAGTCCTTGGTCGGTTTAGGTCTGGTAACAATTGAAGAAAGCAAAAAAGGATTCAGATATTTCAAAATTAACAAGGATTGTATTGATGATATAAAGGGAATTAAAACTGTATTTTCTCAAAAGAAAGTTTTAGCCGTTGAAATTGGATGATGAAAACTTTTTTTTCATCCTCCAAAATACTAATTTATAATAATTATACCAATATACTATCATGGTTATTTCTTTTCCCAGTACAGATACCGCTATTCTTCGTATAAATGAGGATTTATGTGTGGGGAAGATACTTTCCAGGCCAAACCGATTTTTAGTTATGGTTAAGATCGATGAAAGCACTCTGTATGCACATCTACACGACCCTGGACGCTTAGAAGAACTAATTTTCCCGGGAAATTCCGTTCAATTAAGAAAAATTAATGGAAAGAAGACAAATTACTCAATACTATCAGCGAAAAGTGAGAATGGATATATATTGCTGGATACAAGATTTCATTCTAAATTGGCGAGATCTTTTATCAAAGGTGAGGCCAAAGAGGAGGTAACCTACCTAAACTCACGTTTTGATTTTGAGTGCGACCAAGAAATTATAGAAATAAAAGGGGGAACCCTGGTTAAAGACCAAACGCTCATTTTTCCAGACGCCGTAACCTCAAGAGGAACAAAACATTTGACAGAATTACTTGAATTACACAGACATGGGAGAATTACTTCAGTGATCATCCTGTGCCTTGCCCCAAATGCAACCAGATTCAGTCCCAATTATGACACTGACCCAAAGTTTGCTAAGGCCTTTGTCAATGCGCTTGAAGGCGGTGTAAACTTCTACTTCCCAAAACTTAGCCTTGAAGGAAATAGCATTTTATTCCATGGTCTTATAAATGATATTGTGCTAAAATGACTATATAAGAGGGGGACATTATTTTAACCATTAATATGTCAAACATACAATTAATTTTGGTAAAGGTTTATTTAATAATTTTAAATATGTAATGGTGGAACCTTTGCAAGAATCTGTAGAAGAATGGGTTAAAAAGTTAAATATAGAAAGCACAAAGGAAGTTACGGTTCCTAAAATTCTATTCGATCAGGTAATAGGTCAGGAAGATGCAGGGAATGTAGTTAAGAAAGCTGCCATGCAAAAAAGGCATGTGCTTTTGATAGGGGAGCCCGGAACTGGAAAATCAATGTTAGCGCAATCAATGATTGATTTTCTCCCTAAAGAGGATTTGGAAGACGTTCTTGTTTTTCATAATCCAGAAGATAATAACAGACCTAAAGTAAAAAGCTTTCCAGCCGGGAAAGGAAAGGAAATCGTAAAGCAATATCAATTGAAGGCTGAACAGGATAGAAAAGACAGGAGGAAAATGACACTCACACTGGTATTCTCCATTTTCCTGTTTGGTGTAATAATAACACTATACACTCTGGATTTCATTTATCTTTTCTTTGCCATAATGGCTGCAGCCTCCGTTTACATAATCACATTATTTAATCCAGCACTCAGAATGGAAAAAGCAATGATACCAAAACTTTTAGTTTCTCATTCTCCAAATGATAAACCCCCTTTTATTGATTCGACTGGAGCTCATTCAGGAGCCCTTCTCGGAGATGTAAGGCACGATCCTTTTCAATCAGGCGGTCTGGAAACTCCATCTCATGACAGGGTAGAGGCAGGAAATATACATAAGGCTAACAAGGGAGTTTTGTTCTTGGATGAAATCAATCTCCTAAGACTGGAAAGCCAACAGGCTTTACTAACTGCTTTACAGGAAAAAAAGTTCCCCATATCAGGTCAAAGTGAAAGAAGTGCAGGTGCAATGGTTCAAACAGAACCAATACCATGCGATTTCATACTTGTAGCTGCTGGTAATCTAGATGCAATCCAGGGAATGCATCCCGCACTTCGATCAAGAATACGTGGCTATGGATATGAAGTCTATGTAAGGGACAACATGGATGACAATGATGAAAATAGAAATAAACTAGTTCAATTCATAGCACAGGAAGTTGTAAAAGATAAGAAGATTCCTCACTTCGACCTTTCGGCAGTCACTGAGATAATTAAAGAAGCACAAAAAAGGGCAGGAAGGAAAGGCAAACTCACGTTAAGATTAAGAGAGCTTGGAGGCCTAATAAGAGTGGCGGGTGACATGGCTATTGGTGAAAAGGCTGCAATTGTAACCGCAGCACACGTGACAAAAGCAAAGAATTTCAGTAAACCTCTTGAACAGCAGGTAGCAGACAGAGCCCTGGAAGTAAGGAAACTTTATAAGACATTCTTAACAGAGGGGGAGCAGGTTGGGTCAGTTAATGGACTGGCAGTGATGGGTGGAGGAAGCGGCATGGCTGAATATACAGGTATAGTTATGCCAATTGTTGCAGAAGTTACTCAGGCTCAAAATAAGGGTCATGGCATTGTGGTTGCCACTGGTAAACTTGGAGAGATAGCAAAAGAAGCTGTTCAAAACGTTTCTGCGGTATTTAAGAAGTTTACAGGGAAGGATCTGTCTGATCTTGATATTCATATTCAGTTTGTTGGCTCATACGATGGAGTAGAAGGTGATTCGGCAAGTGTTTCCATAGCAACAGCGGTAATATCAGCAATTGAAAGCCTTCCAATAGATCAAACTGTTGCAATGACTGGTTCCTTGAGTGTTAGAGGAAATGTTCTTCCAGTGGGAGGAGTAACAGCCAAAGTCGAAGCGGCAGTGGAAGCGGGATTGAAGAAGGTCATAGTACCCAAATCTAACTACGAAGACATTATTCTGGATGAGTCCCATAAGGATAAAATTGAGATAATCCCGGTAAGCAATATTGAAGAAGTTCTGGAAGTAGCTCTTGGACAGTCTCCAGAAAGACAAAACTTCCTGAAGAGAATTGCGGATATCGTAAAGCCACAACCAAAAGTAGGAAATGGGAGAACAGGCGCTTACTTTGCCTGATTTAAGATATTATTCTATTTTATCCACTTCTTTTTATAATAAATTTGTTGATCACATTAAGCAAATCGACTCAATATATTTTTTTTCATTG
>JAKATR010000087.1 GCA_021818675.1 Thermoplasmata archaeon
AACAAGCATCCTGTGCTCAAGGAGCTCCTTTTCATCGGAGAGCAGTTCTTCACTTAGCTGATTTAACGTTTTTCCATTTCCTGATATTGATCTCGTTCCGGCAATGGGATTGATCAGGCATCTTCTGCTGTGAAGCTTTACAAGGCTTTCAGGAGAACTTCCCATGAGAATATTTTGTCCAATTTTAAAGAAAAATACATAGGCAGACCGATCCATAGTTAAAAAGTGCTCCATTGTTGGAATAAATGATATGTTTCCAACAGAAATCTCCCTGGATAAAACCACTTGCAGGAGTTCACCATTTCTTATTCTCTTAACCGATTCCGCCACGCTTTTCATAAATTCTGTATCAAGTTCTCCTGCAAATGGAGGGGATTGCTGAAAGATGTGATTACGTTTGAAACTTCCCTCTATTCTTTCAGAGTTGATAATGCAAAATCCATTTGGCCAGTTCTTTTGTTCCACTCTGATATGAGGATAGACATCTGAAATCATGCCGAAGGTCAAAATGACCGGACTTGGTTCACTGGCAAGATCTCTTAATTCTCTAATTGATTTGATGGAAACAACCTGCCCTTTGAAAAAAAGACTCTCCTTTCCCTGAAGTTTTTCTTCATCTTCAAAGGAGCAAAAATAAGCAAAGTCTTCGCCACTTTTCAAAAGTTCATCTATTTTGTCAAGCATATGGTTCAAGTGAAGATCTCACCTCTTTTATTGCTGATAACTTTCTCAGATCTTTAATACCGGGAGAAATCTCAATACTGCTGCTTAAATCAACAAATTGAAACCCTTTCCTCACAATTTCTGGTATATCTTCAGGCGTTATACCGCCTGCCAGACCTGCATTTGAATGAAATGGCTGCAAATCATCAAGCAGGTTAACAATTTTAGGTTTTTGTTCAATCAGTACCAGATCTGCCTCTTTAACGTATGATTCAATTCTGAATTCTGGACGGAATACATTTTCCGCATTGATCACAGATATGATCTTTTTCCCTGAAATTTTTCTTATTTTGGATATTTCTTCTGGTCTGTGAGGATAGTGAATCTGAATGTATGCTTCCTCTGAAAAATTATTTAACAGATATTCTCTATCATCATAAACTCCGGCAACGTTAAATCCCATAGAGGAAAGTGAATCTGTAAATTTTGAATCCATAAATCTCTTCGAAGATTTTGCCCTTACCACTCCAATTATGTCTGCTCCGTTATCCTTAGCTGCATTGGCATCGTTTACTCTGGTTATTCCACAGATCTTAATGATTAAACTATGAGCCAGATAAATTCGCCTCCCTGATCCTTCCAATTTCATTCAGTTTTTGAATAGCATTTCCGTTCTTTATTCCCCTGATGGCAAGTTCGTAAGCATCACTGAAATTTTGTGTTAACCCGTTTGAAATTATGGCTGGTGCTGCATTCAAAGCTATAAATTTAGAACATGCATCATCCTTTCCTGACAGGCCCTCAAGTGTTTTGGTGTAAAGTTCCTCTCTGTTGGATCCTGTTACATCATCTATATCATAGGATCGGCCAAGGATTTGAACAGGGTTAATGCTAAATTCTTTTATGGTACCATTCACCTGCAGCATTTTTGTGCTGGAACATATGGAAATCTCGTCCGTTCCATCTTCCGCCGTTACGACATATCCTGTCTTATTTTGGTTTCGCATTACCTCTGCATACGTGAATGGATCTATTCCCCCAGCCACACCTACTATTAAGATATCAGGGTCAAGCGGATTGGTTATTGGGCCCATCATGTTGAATATAGTGCGAAACTGTAGCTTTTTTCGAACAGATGAAAATTTGGAAAACGCAGTGTTATGCAACGGAGCGAGAATAAATGTGAAAGAATGCCTTGAGATATCATTTTTAACTCTTTCATTATCTTTCTGAAAATCATAACCTATACGTTCAAGAAAATCAGCACTCCCCATAAGACCGGTGACACTTCTGTTTCCATGTTTGGCTACTTTTATTTTCAGTGATGAACAGAGAATTGATGCTGCTGTAGATACATTTATGGTATTTTTGTGGTCTCCTCCCGTTCCAACTATGTCAGTTAGACCCGGTATTCTTGTAAGCGGGGAAAATTTACGCAGCCCTCTTGAAAATCCTGATATTTCTCCTAGACTTTCTCCTTTTATGTAAAAGGAAGATAGTATTGATGCTTTGGTTGCTTCACTCACATCCTCTTCCACAAGGTAAGTTAAAAGTGTCTCTGCCTCCACTTCAGAAAGGTTTGCACCCATGGTATTTTTAAGAATGATATCAAAATTCATCCATCACACCTCTTATTTCACCTATGACTTTCATAAACCCATCCAGGTCTCTCTGTTTCAGGTAATCGATAAACATTGAACCAATTGCTATACCGTCCGCACCACTTTCCATAACTTTCCGGGCATCATCTGCACTTGAAATTCCAAAACCAAAAATAATCTCGCGAGACCCGGCAATTTTTCTGATTCTTGATCCAGTTCTCATGGTATCAACAGGTACGGTGACCCCTGTTGAGGGCTGCAGTCCATGATAGACCCAGGAACTGGTTATTTCAAGCATTGACTTCACAACACTATCTGGTGTGGACGAGGTGAAAAACGGGATCAATGAAAGTTTCTCATGTTCCATTATTCTGAGGGTTTCCTCCTTTGTATCGTAGTAATCGATTAACAAATCAGGAAATATGGCACCCTCAAATCC
>JAKATR010000038.1 GCA_021818675.1 Thermoplasmata archaeon
ATCTCTTCATATTTATGCCTGTTACTTGAAACAAATTTGATCATGAATATCTTTTCCTCACTTCCATTTCCTTAAGAACCGTCAAAACTTCCTGCCATCGCTGAAAATCAGATTTGTATGATTCTATAAAAACTTCATATAAATCCTTGTCTCCTACCCTATATCCTGCAAGGAAATCATTTACCATTTTGACATCTATCGCGAATTCCTCAACACCAGGTGATAATGATCCAAGACTTGGATCTAATATGAATATCTGGTCCCCGCTCACAATTATATTGTTTAAGTTGAGGTCGCCATGAGAAATATTAGAACAGTGCATTTTAGCTATCTCATGACCGAGATTGGAAATATTTGTTGTTAAGTTATCTCTATTTTGCAATACTGCATTAAACATAGTACCTTCGATCTTCTGCAGAACTATCTCTTTGCGCTCGCTATTGTAATCCAAAAGTATTGGAAAATTGATACCACTCTCAATTCCCTTTGCCAGTATTCTCATTTCCCTCCCCATTCTTTCTGACAATATTCTTTCATCAAGTCTTTTATCTCTGTAACTTTTATTGACCCTTTTCTTTATCATTGCACTTATACCAAGAAATTCATCTTGTGAAATCACAGATTCTGCACCCCTATCCTTTATGACTTCAACGATACCCGAAGATATCCATGGTGCAGGAGCCTGATCGATTCTGAATTTCTGGTCAACAATGGTATCTTCGAGGTTATGCCTTATTCCGCTCTGGTACATCATAAGCGCAGCCTGTGCAATCATACTTCCATTATCCATGCAGTATTCCACTGGAGTTTCAAAAACCTTGCAATTTGCCTCTTTTGCCAGTAATGATATCATTTCTCGTAATCTCCTATTCCGGGCCACTCCGCCGGTAAGCAGGATTTCCCTCTTTCCCGTTGTATAAATGGCCCTTTCCAGAGTTTCACATAGCATAGAGAACGCGATTTCCTGAATACTGTAGCATATATCCTCAACGTTATACCCTTTCTCCTTGAGGTTTTTTGCCGCAGTGTATATGCCGGAAAAGGCTGTGTCCATGCCTTTCACCAAATAAGGAAGATCAAGAAGTTTCTCTCCGTTAAGAGCATATTGTTCGATTACTGGCCCTCCTGGAAAGGGAATGCCAATGTCTCTTGCAAATTTGTCCAGCATGTTTCCAATTCCTATGTCAAGTGTTTCTCCTACAACTCTATATTTTTGTTTGCTTCCGGTTATAATTTGAGTATTTCCTCCTGAAACATAAAGAACCAGTGGGTCAGTAGATCCGGTTGTTCTTTTTCCTATTTCTATATGCCCCAGAGGATGATTTACCCCCAGCAATGGGATATTATTTCTGATAGATAATGAACGCGCTGCAACAGCTACGATTTTAAGACATGGGCCGAGACCGGGACCTCTGGAAAACCCAATAAGGTCTATGTCCCCAATTTTCATTGATGATTCTTTAAGAGCTTCCTGAATAACAGTTAGAATATTCTCAAAATGATGGTTGGCTGCCTCCCTGGGATGAATGCCCCCATCATTAGGGTGATAAGTTCTGGAACTTGTGTAATAAATCTTCTCTTCGTCTATGATCCCTGCACTGACGGTATGTGCGGTTCCCTCAATACCAAGAACATTCATTGGAATCCTTCCATTATCCATGCCATATTATTCCGATTTAATTAATATGTTACACGACCTCGTATGTTATTGATTGACTACCACCAATATAGAATACGTTGAAATTGTTTAATTATGAACAATATACTTTGATCCATCCTGTATTATTCCTTTCTGAATGAGATTGCCCGGTAAATCAAGCTTTATTAAAACAAATGGTTACTTTTTGTTGATTGTGCGATCGTAAACATACAAATGATATCTTTATAAGTCATTTATTGATTTAGTGGAACTCTATCATCAATAGGGAGTGTAAAGATATATGGCAAATTCAGTAGCGATAATCGCTGACCCGAGAACAGGAAAGAGTTACAAGAAAGAGGTTACTCCGGAAAACATGAGCATATTAACAGGCAGAAAACTAGGAGAAGAGATCGATGGAATCTTTTTTGAAATGCCTGGATACAAGCTTAAGATAACCGGTGGTTCAAGTATTGATGGCTTTCCAATGAGAAGAGACTTGACAACATCAGGAAAGAAAAGAATTCTGGTTACATACGCAGAAGGAAGAAGGGCAAAAAAGGGAATCAGAAAGAGAGTAACTTTCAGAGGAGCAATAATTGGATCAGATATATCTCAGTTGAATCTTTCGATTTTGCAATATGGTCCTAAGGCTTTGGATGAACCTGAGGCAAAGAATTAATGACTTCGGATCTTCCTCAACCCACTGTAAATATCGGAATGGTCGGACATGTTGACCATGGTAAGAGCACTCTTACGAGAGCACTTACAGGAACAAAAACCGATATTCATTCTGAGGAGATAAAGAGAGGAATATCTATAAAATTAGGATATGCAGAGACCCCAATATACATTTGCAAAGATGAAAATGGGGAAGAAAAGTATTCAAGAACGGCAACCGATGAAAGCTGCAAGCTGAAACGTGTTGTTTCCTTTGTTGACGCTCCGGGGCATGAAACGCTTATGGCCACAATGCTCTCAGGTTCAGCAATAATGGACGGCGCACTTCTTG
>JAKATR010000047.1 GCA_021818675.1 Thermoplasmata archaeon
TAATGTCGTCAAACCATATTATATAAGAATACTCCCCATACTTAATGACCTTCATGTCTTCGCGGTCGACCCTGATTACTGCGTTTGACTTTTCACTCAATATTCCATAAATGTATCCTACCAGTATATTTTCTGTTATAGAGCCGGTCCCCCCGTATTCCGGGTCTCCAATAACCCTGAGTGAAGATAAAATTTCGAAACCTCTCTTTTCATCAAGCATCATTCAGTCTTTATGTTAGAGTTGAATTAAAAACTTTCATTATTATTGAATAATATGAATCAGGCTGTGTCTGCCGGCTCAACTTTATTACTGCTCCCCTTTTTAAAAATCGTTACCGCTTCTCCTGCGACTAATCCCAAAGACACAAAAATAGCTATAGCGATATATGAAAAGACCCATGATTGTGTTGCTATTAGAAAAGCGATTTCTCTTGCAATGAAAAGCACTAAAAATAAAATGCTGAGAATATATGGTCTTTCGTATGTAATTCTTCCAGAAACATATTTGATTTCAATTTTCTCTGCTATTTGAACTCCGATGATTATTCCACAAATTAATGCTAAAACGAGCATATAATAAAGATAGCCTCCAAGAGTTGGAGCACCAATCAATGATGTATAAGCAAGCAGTGAATATAGAATGATAATCATTGCTAATCTCTGAGGCCTGAAATTCCTGGTCCTACCCATTTTCCTTATTCGTAATACTATAATCAAAACAATAAATGCTAACAGGAAATAAGCACTCTCATTACCGGGTTGACCGTTATTTGCACTCGTTGATATAGTTATGAGAATCATGGGGAGGTTTCATTTATTTTCAATATAAAATCTATTCCACAGATGTTAATGAATTAATTGTCAATTTACTGGATGGTTCAATATGGTTTTCTTGGCAAGAGCGGATTTCTATGATTTTATTATACACCTCACTTCTCATTTCATATGGATACGGTTCCCTACTGTTCATAAATGCTTCACGGATCTTTGTTCCACTAAAATGGATCTTATAAGATTCATCATGTGGGCATATATCGTCGTTTGAGATTTCTGTGCACCCCTTGCAATAATATGCCTCCTTTAGAAATACAGGCTCAATCCCTATATCCGGGAATTTATTAACGTAATCTTTTGCCGCATATGGACTATAAAATGTTCCTACTCCTGCATGATCCCTCCCAATAACAAAATGAGTACATCCCAGGTTTTTCCGCATAATCATATGCATTATAGCCTCCCTTGGCCCGGCATATTGCATGGAGTAAATGAGCGGCATAAGAATGGTTCTTTGCTTAGGTAAATACTTATCAAGATAGACACGGTAAGATTGAAATATCTCCTGATCTGAAAAATCTCCGCTTTTTTTTGGCCCAAGCACCGGGTTTATGAATAGAGCGTCTGTGGTTAGCAAAGAATGTTTATGGAGAAATTCATGCCCTCTGTGTGGTGGATTCCTTGTCTGAAATGCAGTAATTGTTTTATAACCCCGTTGATTGAATAGTTCCCTGAGTTTATTTGGATCTGGCTGGTGTGATGAAAAATGTGTATTGTAAATATTAATTCCTTTAATACGACCTGAAACAAAATTATTGCCTTTTTGTATAGTTCTTTTAACCCCGGGATGATCCAAGTTTGTCGTTCCAAATATTTTGTTGCAATATTCATAAATATCCAGAGAAAACTTTTCTTCTATCCTCATGAGAGCAGCTATTCTCCCTGAGAAATTTAGAGTTATTTCTTCACCTTCCCTGAAATTATATGATTCTTGATCTGACACCGGAAGAAGAATTGGAATAGACCAGACCAAACCGTTAGTCATTCTCCCCTCGTTGGAGATCTCAATTGCCTCCTCATAGTTTTGAAAGGAATCTATCGGACTAAGAATTCCTAGTTTTAAAAGACTCAGGTTAATGAGGGTTTGTTCGTCTATCTGGATCTTTGGCAAAGGATCAAAATCCTTAATGTTTAAATCCGGAATTTTGACCTGCGACCCCCCATGAAATAGAGGTATCATGTTGTACCACCCAGATTAGAGGTGTGAATGCCGCATTCCTTGGAACCGTTTTCCCACCACCATCTCCCATCTCTTTCTCCTTCACCTTCAAAAACTGGCCTTGTGCATGGCAAGCAGCCAATGCTTTTGTAACCTTTCATGTAAAGTTTGTTGGAATGTATTTTCAGACTTTGGATAACGGTTTTTACCTTCTCATCTGTCCAATCAATGAGAGGGTTAATTTTTGTCAGACTATCTTTCGTTTCACGCAGCTTGAAGGTTTTCCTTTCTTCTGTCTGGGTTCCCCTTATTCCTGAAATCCAGGCTCGTTTCTCCTTTAATAATGTTCTTAACGGATCTACTTTCCTTATCTGACAGCATAGTTTCCTCTTTTCAATGCTTTCATAGAATAGTTGTGGGCCATGCTGTGAGAGCATAATCTTGAGTTCCGTGTTGTCAGGAACTAAATAGTTTATTTTGATTTCGTAGCGTTTTAACACCTCGTCCATAAACTCATAAGTTTCCGGATTCAATCGCCCGGTATCTATTGTATATATATCCATATCTATATGATTTCTGCATAATGAATCCAATATTATCATATCTTCATTACTGAAACTGCACAGAAATACGATATCTTTCCCAAATTC
>JAKATR010000067.1 GCA_021818675.1 Thermoplasmata archaeon
ATGTTTTTACCATGTTTGTGGAAAATGTTCTGGTGCCGATAAAAAATTCCGGCAGAATGGCTATGACGATGTTCGGGTTGCCTCCGTGGATCGGAAAAACTAATTTTAGGTCTGAACTTAAATTAATCCGGGAAGTGACAGAAGGTTGGATGAACCCATTCGTCGAACCAAGGAACCGGGCACTGGTCTCAGGAAATGAGTTTTTCAATGCCTGTACCCAATCAGGTCTGGGAGCCATATCTGTAGACAGCCCTGATCATGTATTAACAGATATTTTTGATTCAAATAAGTTGTCTTATGTTCGTTTGCATGGAAGGAATAGGAGGAAATGGAACGAAAAAGGAGCAGGTATGGAAAAGTATAATTATAAATATACTGAACAGGAAGTGGAGGAGTTTGTCAATATCATTCAGGCAAAAGAAGTTTCTGAGATAATGGTTTATTTCAATAATCATCCCTTGGGAAATGCACCAGTGAATGCAATCGCTCTAGGAAACTTGTTGGGCATTAAAATTAAGACATACCAAAGTATGCTGTCATAGGTAGTTTACATGGATTTCACAAGGGGAACTAAGCTTAAGATTACATATAATGGGAATGTAATGGATGTAACATACATCTCGAAGGATGAAGATTTTTTAACTGTTAAATTACAGAATGGATACAACATCACAATCCCTGAGAACAAAGTAAATGTGTTAGACTCAAGTGAACCACAAAATGTAACAAAGAAAAGCATTATTTTGAAACATGGAAATGGAATTCCAATCTCTTTAATTACGACCGGCGGAACCATAGTTAGCGCTATTGACTACGAAACAGGTGCAGTACATCCTTCCACAGATATTCGTAAAATAGTCGATCGTTATCCGTATATGGAAGAAAAATACGCTATCTCAGTAAGAGAGTTTGATAATATTTTAAGCGAGAATATGCAACCTGAGATGTGGATTAAACTGTCGGCAGTGCTGAAAGAGGAATTATCAAAATCTAATGGAGTTGTAGTTTCTCATGGAACTGACACAATGTCATATACTGCATCGGCACTTGCATTTATGTTTGAAAAACTCTCAGGTCCCGCAGTTATGGTAGGTTCACAGAGAAGCTCGGATAGACCCAGCAGTGATTCATTTGGAAACATGGAAGGTGCCATGGCATTCTCCTCAACGAATGTAGGGGAAATTTGTATATCGATGCACTCAGGAACTTCAGATGATAGTATAAGCCTCCATAGAGGTACAAGAGCCCGGAAAATGCATTCAACAAGGAGGGATGCCTTCAGAACAGTTTCTGGAAAACCCATAGCGAAGTTTAAAAATAAAAACGTTGAATTTTTAAGTGAATATACTGAAAGATCAGATAAAACTTCACTCTCAAACAAACTTGAAAAACGCATATCAATGATTTATTTTCATCCGGGAATATCAGGACAAGATCTGGAAAAGCTCAGTGAAGGTAAGAGAGCAATCATAATAATGGGAACGGGTCTTGGGCACATCTCTCAAACATTATTCCCATCAGTAAAGAAAATCGTTGGAATGGGGACAAAAGTGGTCATGACAACCCAGTGCATGGCTGGGACTGTGAACTTAAATGTGTATTCCACTGGAAGAGAGTTAAAAAAAATTGGCGTTGTTTCGGCTGAAAATATGCTTCCAGAGGTTGCTTTAACAAAGACCATGTATCTTTTAGGAAATTATGCCGATGAAGATTTCGAATCGATGATGAAGATGAATATGAGGGGAGAGATAATAGAAAGGGAATTTTTAGGTGATTGTTATTAATAATGAAAATAATAAGAAAATAAAAATAGGACTTGAAATTCACCTGCAGTTATCAACTGGAAAATTGTTCTGCAAATGTCCAGACATAGGTAGTTCCGAAATCAAAGGAAAATTCACCAGAAGATTATTTCCAACAGAAAACGAATCAGGCGATATTGATATTGCAGCATTACAGGAAGAAAGAAAAAATGTTCTCTATGAATATCAGATAACAGACAACAGTTGCCTTGTTGAGGCAGATGAAGAACCACCACATGAGATCAACGCAGATGCCTTAGAAACTGCCCTTTCAATTGCTTTTTCATTAAACTCTGATGTTCTGAGTGCAGTATCGGTTATGAGAAAAGTTGTTGTAGACGGATCGAACACATCGGGCTTTCAGAGAACTGCAGTTGTGTCAACAGGCGGTTATATTAAACTTAAAGACAGGAAAATCGGTTTGACCACGATCTGTATTGAAGAAGATTCAGCAAGGAGAGTCGAATCATCAAATGATTATACCATCTTCTCTCTGGACAGGCTTGGAATTCCGCTGGTAGAAATATCCACTTCACCCGATATAGAAACATTTCAGGAGGCAGTTGAAGTTGCAAGAGAAATAGGGTTGAGAGCTATGTTAACCGGGAATATAAGGAGAGATAGCGATGCCATCAGACAGGATGTTAATTTCTCAATGGGTTATGGCAGGGTTGAAATAAAGGGGATTTCTAAACTTTCGCTGATCTCGGAAGCACTTGTTGCAGAGGAAAACAGGCAAAAATATCTGGCGGAAGCCATAGGAATTCTTTTGGAGCGCGGTGGATTCAATGCAACAACCCTTGTTGATTATACGGAGAAAATAGAAAAATCAGAATCTAAAATTATTCAGAAAGGAATTGCATCAGGCAATAGAATTTTCGCAGGAAAACTGGAAAATCTCGGAGGAATTCTGAAATCGGGTGATTATCGAATAGGCAAGGAAATAGCTGACGCATTGAAGTTATTTTCAATTGGGGGATTTATTCATTCAGATGAACTTCCAGGGTATGGTATTTCTGAGGACGAGGTCAATAGAATTAAAAAATTTCTTAAATCCATGGAAAATGATGCAATTATCTTAATATCAATTCCTGAATCAAAAAAAGACATTGCACAGGATGCCATAAATAAAAGGATGGAGAAACTATCGTCCCTAAATTTTTCCGAAACAAGGGCCGCAAACGAAGACGGGACATCCAGATTCCTCAGGCCAATATCCGGTTCGGGAAGAATGTATCCAGAGACAGACATTCCTAATATCAAAATCAACAAAAGCACACTGGATAAGTTAAATTCAGTGGCACCAAAATCATTTGATCAGGCAATTTTATCTTTTACAGAAGAATGGGAAATATCGAAGCAGGAAGCGGAAATAATATTGTCCACTGGAAGGAAGAATGAATTTATTGAACTCTGTAAATTGTGGGGAAAACCCAGGGAAGTATCACGAATGATACTTCAATTTATTCCTGAAATGGAAAGGAAATACCGGAGGAAACTTGATTACAATGATCTTCGGGTACTGGTCAAAGGAATAGCAACAAAAAATTATGGCAGAATTTCTCTGGAAATCGCCATTGAGCGATGTATTTCAGGGAACGATATAGAACAGGTATTGAGTTCAGAAGATATCAGGCCATTGGAGAGAAACGAATTGAAGGTTATAGTCGAGCGTCTAAGGGCAAGTGGGGATATACGAAAGGAAAACATAATCGCAAAGGTGAAGAGTGAAACCTCGAGACCTGTTGACCCGAAAACAGTAATGGAAATATATCAAAACTCATAAAAATTCTGAGTTATTATTTAATCAGAATAGGTTCTGGATTTATCAACACTCAAGCCAAAATAGATCACGTCAACAAAACGTTCAAATTCTTTTCCGTTGTTTAATATTGGAAAAGCAATAATTTCTTAGTTTTCTCTGCTATTCTAAAAAATTATTAAATATCCTCTTAGCATACTCGTTTAATGTTGCTATATGGATACATCCCGCTCTTCATTACCTTCATTTTGATGGCAATAGGGATGTTTTTGATATTCACGATGCTTCCTACCCTGTCGGAGTCCAGGGCAAACCGGGGGAAAAAATTATCTTTTAAACCATCAGATATCATAACAAATCTCTCGAAAGAATCATCTCCTGTCAGTGGTTCCAGTTATACTGAAACATATGAATCTGGGGAGGTTTCAAGAGGTTCTTATAACTCTTTTGTGAGGGTTCAATACTACTTCATAATTTTGCTCTTTATATTATTTGATGTGGATATGGCCCTTCTTGTTCCATGGGCATTTGATTTCAAGACGCTGGGAGTATATCCATTTGTTGAAACTATTATCTTCATATTGATGCCTATGTTTGCAGTTTTTTATGGTTATAAAAAAGGATATATGAGGTGGATAAAATGAAAACTGGAGATGCCGGTATCCTGACCACGACCATGGAAAAAGCCATGGAATGGGGAAGAAGCAATTCTATCTGGCCGCTAACATTCGGTCTTGCATGCTGTGCCATAGAAATGATGGCAGTTCAAGCCTCAAAGGCAGATGTTTCCAGATTTGGCAGTGAGGTTTTTAGAAATTCTCCAAGGCAATCAGATCTGATGATAGTATCAGGAACTGTAACAAAAAAAATGGCCCCCAGAGTCAGGAGGCTTTATGATGAAATGCCTTATCCTAAATACGTCATAGCAATGGGCGTATGTGTTATTCAGGGGGGGCCTTATAATCAGGGTTATTCTGTGGTTTTGGGTGTTGATAGGGTTATCCCTGTTGATGTATATGTCCCCGGGTGCCCACCCACTCCAGAAGCTCTAATAAATGGTCTAATAACTCTTCAGAAGAAGATAAGGGGAGAGACAGACAGGTGAAATTATGGTTGATATAGTTGAAGAGCCTGCCGGGAAAGATAAAAGAAAAATTTTCAGAGTAAAAAAAGAGGATCTAATAACTGCCATGAAATCATTTTATGATCAGGGGTATGATCATCTGTCATTAATAACGGGAATAGACCGGAGAGATAAAATTGAAGTTGTATATCATCTACATTCTTTCCAGAAGAATGAGTATATAGTTGTAAAGACCGAAACCCTAAATGATACTGTACCCAGTGTCACTTCCATTTGGCAGAGTGCCGATTGGGATGAGAGAGAACAGTATGATATGCTTGGTATTACATTCGAGGGGCATCCTGATTTAAGGAGAATTCTGTTACCAGAAGGTTGGTCTGGGTACCCACTGAGAAAAAATTACGATTTGAGTAAGGTTCAATTCGTAAACATGGACGAGGACGGTAACGATTATGCCAGTTTTGATCCGGGGGATGGTTGGTAATGGAAACAACAAAGCCGTTAAACAAATATGTGGAACTCAACATGGGTCCACAGCATCCATCGACTCATGGAGTATTACGATTGAGATTGCTGCTGGATGGAGAAACTGTAAAGAAAGTAGAGCCTGTAATTGGATATCTCCATCGTAATGCAGAGAAAATATGTGAACTCGACTATTATTGTGACTCACTTTTGTATTTTGACAGAATGGATTATGTAAATTCGTTATCCATGGAGGCGGGGTATCTGGAAGCAGCAGAAAAACTACTGGGCATAGAGCCTCCAGAGAGAGCAAAATGGATAAGAACCATAATGGCAGAACTGAGTAGAATCGCTTCGCACCTGGTTTGGGCAGGGGCATATGGTCTCGATTTGGGAATGCTTACACCTTTCTTTTATGTATTTGATTTGAGGGAGCAGCTTTTGAATATATTCACAGAAGCCAGCGGGTCAAGGCTCCTAACTAATTACATGAGCATTGGTGGGGTCTATCAGGATTTCAATGATAAAATTGTTTATATGATTAAGGATTTTATCAAAACTTTTCCGAAGAAACTGGAAGAAGTGTTTAATTTATTTGTAAAGAATGATATATTTATTTCAAGAACCAAGGGAATTGGCGTACTGGAAAAGGATATTGCCATCAGCTATGGTGTAACTGGTCCCATGCTTAGAGGCTCTGGCGTGGAATACGACGTTAGAAAAGCTGAACCATACTTAATGTATGATAAGGTGAATTTTGACATCCCCGTTTCTTACACAAAGGATTGCTTGGGCAGGTTCCTTGTTAGATACGAAGAAATGAGGCAATCAATAAAAATTGTAAAACAGGCACTTGATAAAATCCCGGATGGTCCATATTTTAATCCCAAGGCAAAAAAATCATTAATGATCAGGTTAAGAGGAGAGGGAGAAGCATACGGTCGAACAGAGTCAAGCAAGGGAGAATTCGGGGTATATATTGTAGGAGATGGAACGGTAAAGCCCTACAGGGTGAGAGTTAGGAGCCCGACATTTAAAAATCTTTCAGTTCTGAGAGAACTGGGAAAGGATGTTATGATAGCAGATCTGGTTGCAATATCCGGTTCAATTGACCTTGTTTTTGGAGAGGTTGACAGATGAATATCCTAAACAGAATTCAGGGAATTCTTTCTCCTCTTGGGCATGACATTTCATTTGCCGGAGCATATCTCATTGAAACAATAATCGCGCTTGTCTTCGCAGTGACAGTGGTTGCAGGCATGGTCTATTTCTTCAGGAAATATATGGCGAGAGTGCAGAACAGAATAGGTCCAAACCGGGTAGGAAAGTTTGGTGTTTTACAGGTAATGGCAGACGGGCTTAAGCTAATGCAGAAAGAGTCAATATTCCCCGATGGCAGGGATGATCTTCCATATAAAATAGCACCAATAATCGTATTCCTGGGGCTCATACTTGCTTTTATTATTGTGCCATATAGCAACCTTTACTGGTTTGGGTCATTAACGGTAACACATTCAAACGTGGGAATAATTTTAATCTTCGCCATTCTGGCAATAATGCCCATAGGGGAGATATTTGCTGGCATAAGTTCCAACAACAAATATGCCATGCTTGGTGCGCTCAGAGCAGTAGCCAAAGACATATCATTTGAGGTCCCCATGATGTTGTCTATTCTGGCGATCATTATGATAGCTTCAATGAACACATCGCAACCATTGAATTTACAAAATATAGTATCCGTTCAGAATATTCCATTTGGAATTCTTGAACCGATTGGACTTTTCATATTCTTCATATCCATGATTGCAAGGGCATCTTATTCACCATTTGATATGGGAGAGAGCGACAGCGAACTTGTTACTGGAGATACAACTGAATACGGAGGCTTAAGGTTTGGACTATTCTATATGGGGTTGTTTGGAACCATATTTCTAGGGTCTATGCTTGTAAGCGTTCTCTATCTGGGAGGGGGTAGCGGACCTTATGAGAGTTCGCTTGGTTTCATCTGGTTTCTTATTAAAACCATAGTTCTGGTCGTCATATCTTTAACTGTATGGCTGTCCATGCCCCGTGTGAGGATTGACAAATTTGTTAACTTTGGGTGGAAGATACTATTGCCTCTTTCATTCATTAATCTGATAATAACAGGCATAATTGTTCTTGGTGGTATAGCATGATAGAGGTAAAACAACCTAAAAGAATCCCGTTTATTGGAATGCTCCAGGGAATGCTTACTGTATTCAAACATGGATTGCAGAAGCCGGTAACAGTACAATATCCAGAGGAGAAGGAAAATCTCCCTGACCGTTTCAAATACAGAATTTTTCTTTCAATGGACGATTGCGTAGGGTGCACGCTTTGTGAGCAGGTCTGCCCAAATCTTACAATTTCCATGCAGACTGTAGATAGAGAAAATCCAAGGAACAAACGAAAGATTTACCCTGACGTGAATTTCGGAACATGCACAGTATGCAGGAACTGTGAGGAAATTTGCCCCACGGATGCAATTTATCTAACCCATGTATTTGAAACTGCAAGAACCAGAAACTCTTTCACCTATAGCCCGGAAGAACTGGAAAAGCATGAGGAAGAGGTAAAAAGATGATTTTTGATATCATTCTGGTTGTGTTTGGAGCAATTCTGGCACTCTTTGCCATAAAGGCAGTTTCTGAGAAAGACATTCTAAGGTCAATAATCTGGTTAATGATCTTTCTATTTACTATTTCCGCTTCATTTATATATATGGGAGCTACGCTCATTGGAGCCATAGAATTATTAGTTTACGTTGGGGCTGTCTCATCATTGCTTGTATTCACAATAATGCTTACAGGAGGTAAAGAAATTGAATAAAATTGCTGCCATAATCGGGTCAACATTCTTCTTTCTGGTAACAGCAGTGGAAGTATTTCAGATACCGGGAACATTTGTACCAAAGGAACAGGCAATAGGTAATATTGGATTATTACTCATGAATCAGTATCTTATAGCCTTCGAATTACTTTCCATAATACTCGTTGTTGGCATACTTGGAATGATGCACATATCGGAGGATGACTGAAAATGTATCTCTACATTGCTGAACTAATATCGCTTTTGTTATTTACAGTTGGTCTTGCAGGTGTGATGACCTCAAACATTGGAATAAAGATGCTCATCTCAATCGAAGTAATGCTCAATGCATCCATATTCAGTCTTGTTGCAATCGGCATCTCCAGTGGTAATGTGTCCCCGCTAATCATGGCACTATTTGCAATAGCAATTGGAGCAGCGGAATCCGTGGTGGGGATTAGTCTTCTTGTATCTGTCTATAAAAAGTATGGTAAGATAACCATTTCTCTCCTGAAGGAGATCAGGTGGTAACATGATTGATTATGAATGGTTCATTTTTCTAAGTCCAATAATCGCTTTCCCCATTTCCTTCACAGTTGGAAGGTATAGGAGAAATCTTGCAGGTTACATAGCCACAATATCAATTCTCATATCATTCATTCTTTCCTTTATGGTATTTTTGCAGATAAGAGGTACATCTTCACCTGTTTATCAGTCATACAACTGGTTTGGGGATATTAATGTGGGAATCTACATAGATCATCTGGCTCTGGTCATGATCTTGATGGTTTCATTTGTATCATTGATGATTCATCTATTTGCTTTATATTATATGGGAAAGGATCCTAACAAACATGTATATTTCGCAGAAACTGCCCTGTTTACCGGTGGTATGCTGGGATTATCAATTTCATCAAACCTTGTAGAATTTTTCCTTTTCTGGGAGCTTGTAGGGGTATGTTCATATCTGCTCATAGGCTTCTGGTATTTCAAACCAAATGCATCTTCAGCTGCGAAAAAGGCTTTCATTGTTACCCGTGTTGGAGATCTTCTCTTTCTTATTGGGCTGAGCATTCTATATGTCAGTCTTGCTGACAAAGTTGCATCACCGTTGAGTATTGCATACATTGTAAATCCTTCAAGCTGGCCTCAGATTCTTAACTATGTGGGAACAACAAATCTTACCTTGATAGGTCTGCTTTTCATGGGAGGAGCCGCGGGCAAATCCGCGCAATTTCCACTTCATGTATGGATCCCGGATGCAATGGAAGGACCTACAACTGTTTCCGCTTTGATCCATGCTGCCACAATGGTAACTGCCGGTGTCTATCTTGTGGCAAGAGTATATCCAATTTATCTTCATTCAACTGCCGCACTGGATTTCGTTTTATTCATAGGAGCATTTACCGCCCTATTTGCCGGTACAATCGGTATGGTGGTAAACGATCTCAAGCGGATTCTTGCATATTCAACAATCAGCCAGCTTGGATACATGTTTGCTGCTCTGGGTATAGGGAGCATAATTGGAGACAGTGCAATTTCATTTGCTCTTTTCCACACAATGGTTCACGCGGTATTTAAAGCGCTTCTGTTCCTTGCAGCTGGTGCAATCCTACTCACAATGATGGAACTGAGAGATGTGAAAAAAATGGGAGGTTTGTGGAAGAGAATGCCCATTACAATGACTCTCATGTTCATTGGAGCAATCACACTGTCGGCATTGCCTTTTACTGCATCGTACTATTCAAAGGATACAATAATAGATGCAAGCTGGAAGTTCTTCAGTTCAAACGGCTATTCGCTATTTTCATTTTTACCCTGGTTAATGCTGATTCTTGGCGCTCTGACAACAACAATATATACCTTCAGGTTCTTTTTCCTTGCAGCACTGGGAAAGCCAAGATCTGAACTGGCCGGTAAGGCCAAAGATCCTTCCAAGATAGTATTGATACCGCTCATAATTCTGGCTATAATCGCCCTGATCATGGGGCAGTTCCAATACCTCTTTTATGATTTCGTCTATACAAATACTATTCAGGTATCTATACCATATATCGTATCTTTGGCACCATCAATGATGGTTCTTCTGGGTCTTCTTATAACCATACCACTCTATGCAACAAGCGGATGGATGTCTCTGGATTTGAGAAAAAGCAGATTATACAGGGTAGTTAAGAACAAGTATTATCTGGATAGGTTGTTCACAAACGATATTGCTGAAAGAGGGATCATACCTCTATCATCCGGTTTCTCAACATTTGAAACATACTTTAGCAAATCCATTGAAGCCATTGGCTCTGGAACATTGAAGTTGGGTTCATTTTTCAGAAGACTCCAAAACGGAATAATTGAATATTATTTTGTTGTTCTTGTCATAGGAATTTCCATAATTCTTTTAATTGTGGAACTGTTGGGGGGATTTTAAATGTTTATGGTTTCAATATTTTTATTGCTCATATTATTTTCAATTGCAGCCTTCTTTGTGAAGAAAAAATCATGGGAATTTTCAATGATTTCCTCTCTTATTATATTACTTCTGGTTTTCATATACGCTCTATTGAATTTCTGGTCCGGATACAATGGAGGCATTATTTCTAATTATCATCTTTCGCTTGTTCCTTCAATTGGAATAAACTTTTCTTCCGGAGTCTCGTCGCTGACCCTTGCATTGCTCCTGCTCACAACAGTAATAATGCCAGTTGCAATATATACTGCAAGAAATGGGAGATATGCAAGTTTATTCTATGGCCTGATGATGCTCACAGAAGTAGGGTTATTTGGTCTCCTTATCTCAAGGAACTTCATATTCTTCTATATATTTTGGGAAGCAGTAATAATTCCAGTATTCCTTCTAATAGCAATATATGGTAGTGAGAGTCGAGAGACTGCTTCCCTTAAGTTCTTTATCTACACACAACTGGGTTCAGTGTTCCTTCTTCTATCCATATTGACTTTGTTTGCTTTTTACTATAACCTGAACAACGTATTCACTCTTAATATGACAACTCTCCTCTCTGGCCAGTTCATCAACGGGACTGCCGTTCCCATATTCTGGAAATATTTTGTCATTTTCGGCTTTATCTTTGCGTTTCTTGTAAAGATGCCATCATTCCCCCTGCATTCATGGTTGCCGGATGCATATAACTCTGCGCCTTACCCGGTTACAGTAATACTTGCAGGCGGACTTTCCTTAATGGGCGGATATGGATTTTTCGCGATTTTGCTTCCCTTGTCCTCAATAATTCCCTCAGCAGTTTTATGGATTATCATCTCCCTTGGAATCATCAGTCTTGTATACTTCGCACTGGTTGCAATGATGCAGAACAATCTTAAGAGAATGTTAGCATTTGCAAGTGCCGCTTCAATGGGTTTTGTTAACATCTCATTTGGTGTTGGCATTATGGAAACCGGTTCTTATGGTATTCAGGAGCTTACTGGTGGAATATATCAGATTTTAGCTCATGGTCTCATAATTGCACTTTTATTCGCAACCCTATTCGCAATTAAAAGCAAAACAGGTAAAGAAAATATCCATAGTCTCGGTGGAATCCATAGAGAAGTACCGGTACTTTCATCCATATTCCTTGGAGGTCTCCTGGCTTCCCTGGGTCTTCCCGGCTTTGCAGGTTTTATCTCCGAATTTTCCATTGTTGCAGCTTCTTATGCCATACTTGGTCCACTAATATTTCTTGTAATATTTGGTATGATTATAACTGCATCTTATCACGTCTGGGCTGCTCAAAGGGCTCTGTATGGCCCATATAATGAGACACTTGGTACAATAAACGATATTGGCCGCAATGACATAGTGGTACTTGGCTCACTCTTAATACTTATCTTTGTTTTGGGAATCTATCCGAATCTTATCTTTGGTGTAATTTCAAAATATGTTGGGGTGTTCCTTTAAATGAATCTTATAAACATGCTTCAAACCATAGACTTTACCACGCTTTATCCTGAAATGTTTCTTGGAGTAATAGCATTTGTAATGCTGTTAATGGGCTTAAGATACAAAAATCCAAGAATATATTCATCGATCTCATTCATTTCTCTGCTTATTGCAATAATTCTTCTCCTCATATTCGACTCATCTACTTCATCTATATTTTCAGGAGTTTTACAGATTAACGACTTTGGATTATTCTTTGCAATAATAATGTTAATCTCTTCAATATATATGGTTCTGCCATCCACCAGGGAAGTTCATGAAAAACCTGAGTTATTCTATGCAACCCTACTGTTCGTTAACATTTCCATGATAATTGCCGCTTTCAGTCTGAATCTGATCGTGATTTTCATTGCATTTGAAGGGGTGAGCATTGGAACATATGTCCTTACTGCTTATGGAAAGTCCAGACGGAATCTTGAAGCAGCAACCAAGTATTTTTTCACGGGCACAATCGCAACATCTTTCATTCTGTTTGGTTCAGCGTTCTACTACATTTCAGCAGGAACATTCAGCATGCAGAATGTGGTTTCATTGCAGTCCCACTCGGTTTTAATTGCCATGACATTTCTCTTTGTGGGATATGGCTTTAAACTTGCCCTTGTTCCAATGCATCAGTGGGCCGTTGACACATATGACGGATCAGCTAACTCATTATCGGCATTCCTTTCAACTGGAACCAAGGTACTGGCATTTCTAATCATAATGAGAATATTCCTTGTTGGCTTCTCATTGGATCATACTGATATTTTCTATCTGTTTGTAATAATCTCAATCATAACAATGACCTACGGTAATATTGCTGCTTTATCTGAAACCAACCTCAAAAGGATCTTTGCATATTCAAGTGTTGCCCAGGCAGGTTATCTTATCCTGGTGCTTGCAGTGGTTTCAAACAATTATTCGACAAGTTCGGTTGATCTTGCCATTCTGGCAGGAATGTTCTATGCACTGGTCTACATTTTCATGAAAGGAGGAGCTTTCTTTTCAGTGGGTCTTGTAAAGAAGGAAAACGCAAAAATAGATGATCTTTCCGGATTGGCATGGAAATCTCCTGTTATTGCTGTATCAATAATCGTTCTGCTCATCAGTCTGGCTGGTGTTCCTCCAACAGCTGGATTCTTTGCAAAGTATTACCTGTTTCTTTCATTGATCAGCGGACAATTATGGTGGCTCGCAGTAATAGCCATAGTCAATAGCGCAGTATCGGTTTTCTACTATCTCAGATTAATAGTCATAATGTTCAGGAGAAATAGTGAAAATGAATTCGATCTTTCTCCTTCTGTATATTATCCAGTGGTAATAGCTGCAATTCTCATGTTTGCACTTGTGGCTCTAATCTATGAATTTCCGACAATTCAAACATACGTTTCAGGTTTAATTGGGGTGGGAATATGAATCCAGTTGTTGATCTTGAAATAATAAAATCGGCGCTTTTATA
>JAKATR010000030.1 GCA_021818675.1 Thermoplasmata archaeon
AATAAAACCGTAATTCTAATAGGTGGGGTTCCTGGTGTTGGTAAATCAAGTATTTCAGGATATTTAGCCCATGAATTAAAATTTGATATTGTTCTGTCCGGGGACTATCTTCGTGAATTTATCAGACCGTATTTAGGTGAAGATTATAAGATTGCTATGTCCAGTGTTTATGATTCATGGCAATATTTTGGAGATAAGACGCAAGAAAATATCATAAGGGGGTTCCTCAGACAAACTGAAATCATGAACAGAGGAATTGAAAAAGTTTTCGATCGAGCTGATCAAAATGGAGAAAAGATTATACTTGAAACCTTATATTTCTATCCTGATTTTATACAGAAACTGAGAAATGTTGTATTGCCAATATATCTATATATTGAGAACGAAGTGGAGCATAAACATCATTTGGAGGACCGTTCCAATTTTACCCATCCAAGATCACATGGATCAAGGCTTTCTGCACATCTATTTGAATATAGGTTAATGATGAAAAAATCACTTGAATTCTGTAATGAACATAACATCAGGACTTTTGATATGACCGATTACATTGGATCAAGGGATAAAATTTTGAAATATGTAAGAGGTGAATTTAAGTGAATTACGATGAACTGAATACCAAAGGTGAGGGAATACGAAATTCTCTGGTTGAAGCTGGACTCTATGAAGAAATTCAATATGAGTCACCCCAAACAGAAGATAGAAGATTGACTACAGCCACTTCGTATCCTATCAAAGCCTTTGAAAAATTTTTGGGGTTTTATGACAATTTTGAAAAAATTGCCTTTAATCCTTCTGTGTCGTTTAACACTGATTTTTCATTCTGTATCTCATCATGTAGATATATAAAGGAGGACGGCAGGGATTTCGTACGTCTTGACGGTGAAACTTTAACCACTTATAATAAAAAAGCAGAAAATGCACTAAATTATTTCAGGAGAAAATTTAACCTCCATGGCAGTTTTCAATTCAACATACAGAGATTCCGGAGGTATGAAAATGCAAAGGGAATGAGTGAATCTTCAGCAGTAGCTGCCGCGGTGGCCCTATCGCTCGTGGATAATGTTTTTCCAGATACAAGAAACAGAGGTTCCATAGCATCGAGATTTGCAAGGCTTGTATCTGGATCGGGTACAAGGGCTTGTATTAGTGGGCTTTCAATCTGGCTGTCTTATCCGGGAATTAATTCCGATCAAAGTTTTGCAATAAAATTAAGAGATAACCCTATGAAATTTCATTATGGTATATTTCCAAATCCCCGAAACATTGCAACTGATAAAGCACACGAAACAGCTGTAAAATCCATATTCTATGAAAGCTGGTTAAGAGATAAATATGATGCCCTTTATGAAGGATTAAGAGACAACTTTAATGAGGAATTTCTTCTGAAGAGAGGGCAGAAAGACTCACTAAATTTGCATTCGGTACTTTTATCCGGCGGTCTTTTGGTTCAATCTCCGGAAAGCGTTTCACTTTTGGGAAAAATTTTAGATTTTCAGAGAAAAAATGAAGGAATATATCTCAATGCGGATACAGGTCCGTCGATTATGATAGGAGCCATGGAGAAAAGCCTGTTGGATGAATTTGTAGAGTTTTCAGGACATAATTATCTTGAGGGCTCCTTTGATTTTAGGAAGCATCTTAACAAAGAGGCAGAATTTAGAAAACAATCAGAGGAGTTCTTTTCATCATCGGATTGATAATATAGGGTTCATGGGAAGACCACAATATATGCCATCAAACTTATAATCACCATCTGGAAGAACATCTGAATAAACGCCCCTTTGGAAATGATGCTCATGTTTTTTGAGATTTTTTCTTCATCAGGTTTTTCACTGGAAAGTTCTCGTGAAAATTTCCATGAGACTGGAACTATTGTTAGAAATCCGGTCGCTACCAGAAGAATACCTATGATGATGATCGCTATGAAAATGCTGGATGTAAAACTGAAAATGCCCTCACTTGTTGCCAGAACATATCCGGCAGCTGGAACTACGATGGAAACTGTGGGAATAAAAAATAGGGTCATTGGAATCATTCCTCTGGCGATATTAACTTTCGTGGCTTTATTAATGTTCTTAATAACTGAAGAGAAAATGATGCCGAGGAAAATATCAACACCTGTCCAGAGCGCCCCCAAGAGAACATGTACGTAATCTAGAATCAGTATATTATTGGCAAAATAAGCTATAATAAAAGCCAGAACCGGAATAAAGACTGCTATACTCCCATGTTTGTAAATCCTTTTTAAATCTGAATTTGGTTCTGTCATATAGGATACCCCGTGGCAAAATGTGCCATAAATACTATGATAGTAAGCTGCAGAATTAGCTGAACCAATGATAATCTAATATTGAACATTGTCAGACTGACAATTTTAGATATATTCTTTCCTCCCCTTGACAGCTCAAGATATATTCGTAATTCATTGGGTAAAAACACAAGCAGTCCAAGTATCATTAGCGAAAGTGCAAGAATTGCTACTACAATAAAATAAGCCGAATATATATTAATATTCATTGCTAAGGCAAGGTAAATTCCTGCGGTGATTGTGGTTGTGGCAATTGCAGGCATAAAGAATAGCATCACCGGAATTAGCCTTTTTGAAACCTCAGCCCTCTCTTCCTTTCTTAGACCCCTCATGATGTAAGCGAAGAAGATACCCATTATGAGATCCATTCCTGTCCATGCAGATCCGGAAAGAACATGAAAATACTCCAGAAGATAGAAGTTTCCACTTAGTAGTATGCCTATCAATATAATTATTGGAGTAAGTAAAAGTGTGAGTCCCTTTGGCAAAGCTGATCTTAAGTCTTCATTATTAACCCATGGTAAAGAATTCCCAAATGAATCTACCATTGTTATGCTAGACGTATTATATGCATAAGCTTTTTGAATTGCAGAGATCTCTGAATACCCCTGTAAATCAGGATAAAAGGGGATGCGGAGTAAAATAAAAAACCTACGAATACGGTGAGTTTGGAACGATCATTACGAATGTACTATAAATTCAGATATAGACTCCCTCATTGGAAATTTTATGACATACACATATTATCATTTAATGTTACCTAATCAAAATTATGATAAATATGGCAAAATCAAGCGAAGAAATAGTAGGATTAATAAGTGCTGTAAACGACCCTTACAACCAGATGTTATATTCGCAGGAGCGCTGGATCCACAAATAGAAATATGTGGAAGGTTATTCTTTGAAATTTAGACCAACTATAAATTGCTATTGAGCAGATGTCAGAGAATTTCTATAATCGCCGAATTGGACATGCCTCCGCCCTCGCATATGGCAATTAATCCTAATTTTTTCCCTGTAGTCTTTAATTCATTTATCATCGTAGTAACGATTCTACATCCTGTAGCCCCCAGAGGATGCCCAAGAGCAATTGCTCCACCATTTGGGTTCAACTTCCTATCATCTACATCAAATTCCTTAAGCCACGCAAGTGGAACCGGAGCAAACGCTTCATTTACTTCAAACAAATCTATATGAGATATGTCAAGTCCTGCCCTATCAAGCACTTTTCTTGTAGCAGGAATTGGCCCCGTAAGCATAGTAACAGGATCAACACCTACTACTGATGCACTCAAAATCCTGGCTGTTGGTTTCAGGTCATACTTTGTTACTGCTTCCTCAGAAGCCATCAAAACGGAACTTGCTCCGTCTGATATCTGACTTGAATTTCCTGCAGTTATTAGTTCAAGACCAGAAAATGCTGGTGGCAAACCTGATAATTTTTCTATGGTCGTGTTTTCTCGTACCCCTTCATCGTAATCCAACCTTGTTGTTGTAATCTCACCATCTTTGAAATTCTCAATGTTCACCGGAACAATTTCTTTTTTGAAGCGCTCTCTAGCCTTGAGTGCTGCTTTGTGGCTCCTCAAACTGAACTCGTCAAGTTCACTTCTGGTTAATTTACGATCCTTTGCAATAAGTTCTGCCCCATATGCCTGACTAAACCAATTTCCATTTAAATTATATCTTTTATCCAGACTGGTTGTGATTGGATTTTTTTCTTTACTTATATTGCTCCCAATTGTATGTCTGGACATTGATTCGACACCAGCAGCTATGACAACATCATAGAATCCGGAATTTATTCCCTGATCAGCAAATTGAAGTGCCTGAAGACTTGAACCACATTGTCTGTCAACCGTGGTTCCAGGCACAGTTTCTGGAAATCCAGCTGAAAGTGCGGCATTTCTTGCAACATTGGCGCCCTGTTCACCAATTTGCGTAACACAACCTGCAATTATATCATCTATACGATCGAATTGGATATTATTCCTTTCAGCAACAGCTTTTAAAGGTATTGCTAGCAGGTCTACGGCATGTAAATTTTTAAGTAAACCGTTTCTTCTACCCAAGGGAGTTCTTATTGCATCTATTATATAGGATTCTCTAAATTTCTTTACCACCTGTTTAAATTAGTGAAAAATATTTAACGTTTGTGAACCTGAACACTAAAAACCTTCAAAATTATGTGTAGGCCAAAACCCCTAAGTTATATATCAACAAAATTTAAAACGCCAAAAAATTAAATATCAAATCTTGGGCGTTATATATGTATACAGAGAGAAAATAAAATTTAAAGTCTAATACATTGTAATTTTTCCTTTTTGAATATTTTGAATAAAATTTCTCCTGCTAATGAATTCAAAAGCGCTTATTCATTTAAAAGAAATTAAAATAGTTGAATTTTCTTTATTACTTCCAATTCAGAAATAAATAGATTGACTTTATCCTCACTTGAATTTTTCTTAAGTTCTACGAAATTAGATCATTGCTTCAAATGTTTCCTTTGGACTCTCTCTAAAACTTCAATTCTTTACTTATCGAACATTTCAATATTGCTGACTCCTATTTTCCTGCAAACTAAGAGATGAGGAAACAATTTACCATATTATTTTTGACCCTCCCAGAACAGGAGTTGAAACTTAGTTTAGAAAAGACGAAATTTAGATCTCTCCTTTTTCAATGTCAAATAGAAATAATTTTACCTCTTACCCCTCTGTTAATGCGACTTCGTAAATTAATGACGATAAAGACACTTCCGTCAGAGTAAATTTGTATATTCCAAGATTTATTCTGAGTTTTTATTAACAAAAGTAATTTGCCTCGCTACATTCGACATGTTAGAACTCTATTTTGATTCCTAGACCTGTGTGGTCAGAGATCGATTTAAAGAATAAAATTTATTGAAAAGATAAAAATTGAGCAATTATTTTTTCTTAATAAAATATAAAGCTACTCCAACAATTGCAAAAATTGCGATTAATCCTCCCGTAATTTCATAATCTTCCATATTATTGGTGACTCCAGTGGAGTTTTGTGTATTTACTTTGTTGAAAACTATGGAATTTGATAAGTTAGCTCCATTAATGTTTATAGACTCTTTTTGTGGGGATGCAGAATATCCATTTACGATACCAACTGTGAAATTATAACTTCCATTGACCAGTAAAAAGGAATAAGAAGATCCAGTTATAGCTCCTGAACTGGCTCCGTTAGATAGATTTACATACCATGTTGATCCGTTCGGAAGACCTGATTCTATGAAAGTTACTGAATATTTATTTGGTGTGAAAGAAATTGATATTGACGCTGGAACTCCGGATGACTCGTTGAATGAGCCGAAGGCAGATGATGTTGAATATATTTTGTCGGAAGTTGATATTGAATAGAAATATGTTCCGTTTATGATTGAGAATGAATAGGAGGAACCTGTTATTTGACCGGACTCCATGTTATTTGAGAGATTAATATACCATGGAGTACCTGATGGCAGTCCTGTTTCTGTAAATATTAAAGTATAAACCTTGGAATAAGCTACTGTTTCTGGAGTTGAATTTCCTTTGATTGTGAATTCAGCCATATTAGAAGAATATGATTTATCAGTTGATCCCAATGAATATGAATATGTTCCATTTGGTAAAGATATTGTGAAAGAAGAACCTTCATTTATGGGGCCTGATGATGGCTGCCCACTGATGTTCACATACCATGTGGTGCCTGATGGCAATCCTGTTTCAGAAAATGTAACAGGATACTTTACCTCTGAAAACGTCACCGTTATGGATGATGAAGCTCCGTTAACATTGAATGAAAATGAGGATGTTGATGATACTTCATAGATCTTATCTGATGTTGATACCGTATAATAGTAAGTTCCATTGGTTAATAGTATTGAATATGATGAAGATGAGATCTCTCCAGATGATAGCTCACCAGAAATGTTGACATACCATATTGCACCAAGGGATAACCCCGTCTCAACAAACTTGATGCTATAAGTAACCTCAGAGAATGAGATGTTAATTTGTATTGAAGCCCCCGCTACTTTGAATGAACCTGAGGAAATATTTGAAAGATCAATCTTATTTGCGCTAGCTATTGTATAGTAATATGTTCCATTTGGCAAGTTAAAACTTATGTTAGAATTTAGAGATGAATATGTTTGTCCATCACTTAAATTTACAAACCATTCTGTCCCTGGAAGCAATGATATTTCAGAAAAGTTTACCTTATACGTTAAAAATAAAGGGATTATTTTGTTAAAACCGGGGTAGGCTGTAAAATTGCCTGATGTTACTATAATACCATTTCCATTGTATATCTCATAATTGTATTTTCCTGTTGAAATTGTCAGATTTATAAATGAATTTATGAATGAGTAAGCAGTTCCATTTATCTTTAGAGACCCTGCGTTTAATCCAGTTGTTATATTCACTATGCTAACATCACTTTGATTATATATCTGCTTAAGAGATCCGCTTCCGCTTGTCACAGATGCAAATAGGGTGCCGTTCGAATTGCATGCTTCTGCCGTTGAAACCACATTTTGAATGCCCTCAGCTGTATCACTTCCAAAATTATATGCACTAACTATCTGCTGGAAGTTATGACCATTCCAAAATTCCAGCTGCAGATGTACATTAGAAGAAGCATCGCTTGTTTGTGAACCGTCTCCCGGACCTCCCATTATTAAGGCGGCATTATAAAAGCTATATCCGTCTGGTTCATATTGATGGCCATCAACAACAAAGCCAAGGTTGTTGGATAGTTGTTTCACAAATTTAAAAATCACATTGTCATAAGTGATCCATCCTTGCCCATCATTGTAAAGAAATTTAACCTCAGGTTGATTGTTGCTTGTAGTTATAGAATCAACTTTAAGTTTTACATAGGTAGGATATGTTAGAATTTTTGAATTGCCAGGGCAAGTTGCGTTAGCACAAGCATAATAGAAAAATGTGCCTGAAGAATTTGCAACAACTCCATTCCCTGATATTGAAGAGTTATGCATATTTGCGCTTGATGAAGACATATTCCAAATATTATCAATAAAGCTTATTTGCTGATTGCTTGAAGTTGTATTGAGACTGATTACATCCTGCACCCAATATACATACTGTGTGGTTCCATCACAAAATACAAGATTAACATTAAGCTGAAATCCCATTTCATTCGAACAACTCAAACTACCATTATGGGTTTGCAAGTGGGTAATGTTAATAATCCCTAGGAAAGACGAGGTATTATAACTATATGCAACGTTATTGTTTCCTATTCCATAATCAGCGATTCCCATTGGTGCTGGTTCCACTGTGTTGAGATAATTAACATTAACTGAATTTGATGGATTTTGTAACAAGAATTCATTATTCAATCCTGTTCTGGTACTGCTAAATTTCATATTATTCAAGCCAGAATTACCACTTAAGGACAAATCGTGTTGATTTGATTTATTGAATGTGCCCGGAATGAAAATTCCTGTAATCATTAATGAGACTACGAACAGGACTGCCAAAATTAAAACTTGCCTATGTGCTTTCATCATAAAGTTGATAGAATGTTATCGAATATATATAGTCTTTTAATAATAATTTTTACCTAATAATTCAAAGTGAAGGATTTGGTTAATTTTTTGTGTGAAAAATTTGAAGTCATTGTGTGTCCTATGGTACCTTAGAAACTGACAAACTTTTATCCATAATTATTAGAACTCTTAATTAACCTCTGAGTAAAAACCATTCCAATGTCAATGAATTCCAGCAAATTCGTTGTCTTTTATGCTATAGATCCTTAACTCGTTAAGAATGTAGGCACATGTTCCGATTTAATGGAAAACTTTTCAATGATATCTCTTTCCTTCTTTGTGATTTCTGTCATTATTTCCTTACCGTTCTGCAGTTTTACCTTTCTAACTTTGTGAAGTTCCAGAAGCATCTTTTCCATGGAATACCTGTTTGCAAGATCTGTCTTCTTCATCTGGGTAAGTATTGCAGATCGTATTGCCAGAGACACAATATTTACGAAAAGATTTCCTCTTAAGGTCTCTAAACCATGAAGCCTCAGAGGTTCAGCACCAAGGAAACTTTTCGAAGAGAGAAACACTACATATGTGAGATCGGTTTCCCAGAGTTCATCTGGAGCATCTGGAAGGTATAGTTTGTTCCAGCCTTTTCTGTTTCTATGCACATGTGCTTCAAGGGAAACGTTTTCATTTTTCATTATTTTCAACACAGTTTTCTGGTTTAGATTGATCCCTTCATTACGGAGTAATGCCCATATTCTCCTGTAACCATATGTTACACGTTCATGGCAGAGCTCTTTGATCCTATGCACAATATAAGGAGTATTCTTGAACCGGCACTTCTCATATGCAGAGGTTTCCTTGCATAGTAAGTTCTCCTTGGAATACCAATGAGTGAACATGCCCTTGATATGGGCATGTTAACTGCAATTTCATCTATTGCATTCATCTTTTCCTCCCCTGTTGAATTTTTTTTAAAGTATCGTTTGCTATGGCAAGATCCGCTATGGTTGATTTGAGATGGGAAATCTCCTTCTCATATAGACTCTTCTTTGATTTCCCTTCCAGTCCGGATCGTGCACCTGTAAGGAACTGTTCTTTCCATATCTGGAATGTTGAGGGAGAGATTTCATATTTTCTGCATATCTCGGATATTGACTGGTTAGTGGAAAGTGATTCGAATATTATGTTATACTTCTCCTCAACGGTATATGTTTTCACTACCATATTCATGGCACCTCATGAATATTGAAAAACATTAATGCCTGAATAGATGTTTTTCCCTGATGCGGAATGAGATTTGAAATCCCCTCCCTCCTTGACCTCCTATCCCTATAATATATTAATATTAATATACAAACCGATACTATATTGTGCAAGATTAAGCTGGGGCAAACCATTTATGTATTTGGCTGTTGTCCTTTTATGAACTGTACATCATGCGGGCAACCAATACCGGATGGGTCAGATGTTTGCCCTTCGTGCGGTACAAACGTTAAAAGAGGTATTGGTTCCAAGGTATCCAGCATAGTCGATAATGCACTTGGCCCTCAGGGAATGGCGCCTGTAAATGCCAAGGTAGTCCAGATAACAAATTACATTGGCATTCTTGTGATCCTGCTCATTCTCGTCATTGAGCTTGTCATATTCACGTTTGCAGTCATGCATGGCCTTCCTCTTTACCTGGCTGCGATATTCATAGGGTTCACCATACTCCTGATGGGCCTATTCCTTTATTCCAACCACAGGATCAGGAAGATCAACTTCTCGAACCCTAAGGAGGAGTATTCCAGTGATCTCCAGAAGGTATACGGCAAAAGGGGATCTGTTGAGATCAAAGGCACAACACTTTTTGGAGATTCAGCGGTCAAGCTCGATGATGGTGAGTCTGTAATAGCTTCACTTACCCCCATTTACAGATTGCAGATGGAATTTACGGGGGCAAGCGGAGTTTCTGTGGAAAAGTTCACTGAGAACACGATCCTCCTTACCAGCAGGCGAGTCATGTTTATCACCATTCCTCTCCCAGGACAGGGGCTCCTTATTGGTGGTGGTTCGCAGGATATGTGGAATGACATGCTCAAGCGGAAGACCATCAGGGAGATGGCATCAAAGGCGCTTGAGACACTGAAGGGAGGAAGTACACTCGATCATTTCCCAAATGATTTCTATGTGAGCCGGGATGCACTGGAGCAGTTCCAGTATATGAAGGTGGTTGGACCCATCAAGATGGCATATGCAGGCGCCGTTGGTTTTAGAGTGTTGGACTCAAAGAAATTAAGGTACAACGTGGTTGACCTCACTGGACTTGATGTATTCATAAATGAGTTGAATGGTGTAAAGAAGCACATCATCTGAGGTTTTCTGGATCGCACTTTTCAAGCAAAGGGACTGCAGGCAATCATGCCGGTGGCAGGTTCTGGGAAGTTTCTTCCAGTTCCTTCATTCTCATGAGCCGTGGGATGGCAAAAAAGCCGAAAATAGAAACCGGAAGCATTAGGAGACCGCTTCCAATTATCACCATGTTTATGGGGAAAAGAAGGGCAAAGACAGAGAATATCGAGGCCATTATTGGGGTTGAGCCTGCGATGAAAATTCTAAGGATGGAAAATGTCTTGCCAAATATCTTCTTTGGGACTATCCTGTAAAGTTTATCGATCATGGGTATATTGATCAGTGGAAGAAGCAGTCCTATGAGAAGTGCACAGACTATATCGATATACGCCGACCTGCTGACGCCTACCATCGCAAGTAGAGGGGCGAAGATCATGATCATAATTGCTATGGCTGAGGGAGTGCTCAGTGCCATGTATTTTCTTGAGGCTATGGCTGAGCCCGCGATCATGCCTATGGGGATTCCAGCTACAAATGCAGTGTAATAACCTGCACCCACGCCAAGATAAACGTGGAAAATGCCGGAAGAGTACACGGTGAGAGACACGAAAAGACCGTTTATTATGAATCCAAGTATGAGAAAACTTGAAATTTTCCCCATAAATGCAATTACTTCACGAGTCTCACTTGCGATTCCTTTGTCTGAATGAAAGGGCTCTTCTCTGATGGGGACAGCCAGAATCCCGGAAAGTGCTGGGAGCAAGACAAGCAGGTAAAACAGGTAGTCCTTCAGGATAACTATGGATATTCCGCCCATGATTATACCCACAAGGCCAGATGTACTCGTAACGGTCTGGTTATAGGAGAGTATCCGGGATGTGGCTCCCCTTGACACATGTCTCTGAATCATTGCCGAAAAAGAGTCACCCTTCAGTGTAGTTCCTGCGCTGCCAATGACCACAGCCGCGAATATTCCGCTGGTTCCAAAGCCAAGGAATGAAACAAGGAAACCCCCCGCGACCAAAAAGGAGGAGAGAGAGTTCACAGTCGAACTGTTTGTCCTGTCTATTATGTGGCCTCCTGGAAATGCGATGGCAAGGTCCGTTACAAGGTAAGCGGTAGCGACCATGCCTGCAAGGAAGATGGAGTTATACTCCGCAACAAAGTACCACACGTAGTAGACAACAAACACTTCGAATGCCATCGAGGTGATGAATCTGGAAGCAAGAAACCTGCCTAATGGATGATCTTCTTGACCCTCAACTACCTCCATAAAATTACTTCCAGAGCCTCATCTGAGATGAATGGCTTCTATGTGCTAGTATAACCGTGTGAATATAAAAATTATTGGTTTATTCGCAATTATCAACTTTTGGTTGATAAATACCTATGGTACCAGTAGTGTCAATGGCCGTTGAAAACTTTCCAAAAACGGCGGTTGAATATTTTCCACCCGTATTTAGATTTTCTTTCATTCCCTTTCACCTCGTTAATAATGATATTTCCCGTCTTTTTGCGATCTTTCAGTCTGTATGATTCCCCCCTTATGTTCACAACATTGCAATGATGCAGAATACGGTCAAGGACAGCAGATGCCATGACAGAATCACCAAGTACCTCACCCCATTCACTGAATGATTTGTTTGACGTGTATATGGTGGAATGCTTCTCATATCTTGATGAAACAAACTGGAAGAATAAATTGGATTCTTCCCTTGTCAGTGGAAGATATCCAATCTCATCAACTATCATCAATGGAAACCTTGCATAGGTTGCAAGCTTATAGGACAGTTTCGATGAGAGGAAATCCTTTCTCAATATCTGTACAAGCTTCACGGCAGTGGTATAATATACAGGTATATCGGAGAAGACAGCCTGCATTCCAAGTGCAACCGATAAATGTGTTTTACCGACACCCGGTGGTCCTAAGAATACCACATTCTCCTTATTGTGAATGAACCGCATGGTCATGAGATCATCAATAACCTTCCTCTCAATGGATGGTTGAAATGAAAAATCACATGTTTCCAGCGTTTTCCTGAAGGGAAGCCCTGAATAGTTCAATCTCATCTCAACCTTCTTTGATTTGAGATTCTTCACCTCCTGTTCCAGCAGGTGATCGAGAATCTCCATGAACGGTTTGTTCTTTGCAGTTTCCAGATAGTTGTCCATGATCTGCTCAGTCACGGATAAACCCAAACGATTCAGGTAGTCATGAACCCTTTCGTAGATATCCAATTATAACACCTCGAAATCTTTCAGATCACGTTTCTGCACTTCCACTGAATAGTTCTTCACATGCTGATCCCTTATTGCCTTTAAGAGACCGTCAAAGTGTTCCTTCTTTCGGGATATTCCGTATGAGCCTGCAAGCATCTCATGTTCAATAACCTCAGAATCTATGCATATACGGATCTTTCCGTTCTCCTCACTGATCACACAATTTCGACCTGCATATTTCCATGGAACGGAATATCTGTTTCCATTATAGTGGACGTAGCATTCTCTCGACACCTTCCTTGTACCGCTTATGCTGTATGAGAATTCCGGGATGCCGTTCATGGTGATCAGAATCTCATCCTTCACTGCATCTGAAGGTATCTTCCCTGTTGTTGCATTTACTTTTCCATTGGCATCAATAAGCCATTTACTGCATTGTTTATTTGTATCCTGAAGAGATTCAAAAACACGACCGTTGAAGAAGTTGCTCCTGACATATCCTATGTTACGTTCAACCTTCCCCTTGGTTTGCGGTCTATAAGGCCAGCAGAGTCTCACGGTGAACCCATAGTGTTCAGACAACCGTATGAATGCTTCATTGAATTTGGATTCGGATGTTTTGATCCTCCTCTCCAGGACAATCTGTTTCATGTTGTCATAAAGGATTTCAGAAGGTATTCCCCCGGTATACCTGAATGCATTGATATGCATCTTTATGAGGTTCTGTGTTGATATGTCAACAGTGAATTCCACATATCTATACCGTGAATAGCCAAGTATATATGAGAATGCGTAGAGCTTCCTCCTTTTTCCATCAATCTCAATGTGACCGAAATTCCCGAAATCCACCTGTGCCTGCTTTCCAGGTTCTGTCTCATATCGGTATACCGCTTTGATGGCACGATCCTTTCTCACCGTCCTGCAGTAATCCTTCAG
>JAKATR010000003.1 GCA_021818675.1 Thermoplasmata archaeon
TCCAGATTGTTATTGGTATTCATGCCAATTACTACATCAGAGAAGAATATACCTTTGAATACATAAGGGTCAATACCGGGAATTTTCTCTAACTTTTTCTGAAGTGATCTCGCTCTTGAAAAATTAGTAAGGGCAATATCCTTTAGGCCTTTTGAACCAACTATTGCGAGATAAATTGAAGACGCTATTGACAACAAAGCCTGATTAGTACATATATTGCTAGTGGCCTTATCTCTTCGAATGTGCTGTTCTCTTGTTTGGAGTGTCATCACAAACGCATCCTTTCCATCCTTGTCTACAGTTTTACCAATTATTCTTCCAGGGGATTTTCTCACATATTCTTTCCGAAATGAGAATAGCCCCAAGGTTGGGCCTCCAAAATTTTGAGATATTCCCAAACCCTGACCTTCTGATACTGCAATATCCGCTCCAAGTTCCCCGGGAGATTTAAGGACTCCAAGTGATACCGGGTCATAATAATAAATTAGCATAGAATTTCCCTTGAAGCTATTTATTTCATCGATCTTACTTTCAACTATACCGTAACAGTTGGGGTTATATACAATAATACAGCAACTATCCTCGGTTATTTTAGATCTTAGGTCTTGAATGTCAATTTCTCCTGAATTACTATCAAATTTATAAAATTCAAAAATGGGGTCTATGCCTGATCCGTAATTTTGTAAAACGCTCAGGTGGCTCTTTAAAATATTCTCTGGAAGTAGAACTTTCTTATTGCCATTTATTCTATATGCCATCCTCATTGCTTCTCCCAAAGCAGTTGATCCATCATACATTGAAGAATTCGTATAATCCATTTCAGTTAGGTCGCTTATGAGACTCTGATATTCGAAAAGTGCTTGAAGCATACCCTGAGACATTTCAGCCTGGTATGGAGTGTATGCGGTTAGAAACTCGCTTCTACTCAATATGGAATCCACTGATGATGGTATATATCTATCATATATGCCATTTCCCAAGAAATTTATGTGTCCGGTAAAATTTTTCTTTGCAATTTTTGTAGCTTCGGAAAGTAGTTCCATTTCACTTATTCCGTTTGCAATATTATTAAACTTAACTTTCAAATCGCCTGGAATATCAGAAAATAATTTCTCAGCAGAATCTATGTTTAAAACCTCTAAAATATGTTGTTCAGAATCGTTCATAATTTAAAGCCGACAGTATATCATATTGCGCTATTTATCCTCATGCTAAGGAGAGCATTTGCTTGAAGCTTGCTTAAATTGAGATCCATGTTAAACCCTAAATATTATCATATTGCAATAATTTTGTTGATTTTAACTGTCTTCTCCCTTCATATGACTTATGCCTTTTCACTCGCCTCATCCGTTTCCTCAGGTTGATGAACATTTCATGATCTCAACCTACTAAAATCCAAATACATGTAAGATTGAATAATACGAAGCTATACTGATAATTATGAACTCCTCAAGCAGGTATGTAGAAGCAACCGCACATCCTACCATGGGTATTGTCCTTCTGGGAGGGTTAAGTGATCCGATAAACAGGATCCCTCTTCATGGCTCTGCAGGAATTGCTTATACCATTAAAAATAAGGATTCGGTTGCTAGAACAAGAATTTCGTTCTCAGACACCAAACGATGGTATAAGTTCAATGGAAAGGAAATAGAGGAAAGTTCGAGATCACCAATGTCATTTATCCGAAAGTATGAAGAAAGACTAAAAACCAAATATAGAACCAAGTATGTGAACTTTGAGTCAGAAAATCAGGATATTCTGAGCGGGAGTTCGGATGCTGGAGCTGCTGCTATTGGCAAATGCATGCAATATCTCCTGCCCGATGAAGACCCCGTCGCAATGGAAAATTATCTTCGAATGATCTCTGAAAGTGTCGGAAGAAGTCTCTTTGGAGGGTTAACGATTACAGAATTAATTAACCATGGCACCAGAACAAAGCAACTTTTGAATCATGAAGAATTAAGAGACTACGAGATTACCGCTTTTACATTTCCACATGAAAGGAGGCCATCCGATGACATACATTTCAATATCAAGAAACTCCCTGAATATCCACAAAGGGTCATGAGCGCAAATTCTAAATTAATAGAACTGCAAAAACTTGCCGGGAAAAAGGATATAGAAGGAATCTTTGAACTTGCACATAACGATACAGATGAATATCATTCACTCGTTGAAAAGGCTGGTGTTAAAATTATCACTCCTGAGATGAGAGTGCTAATGAAAGATGTTAACATGATTAGGAAAAATATCTGGTGTTCTTATATCGTAACCGGAGGCAATAATGTATTTGTTGCAAGCAAAAACGAAGATTCGGAAGCAATTTCAGACAAACTGCAAAGACCGGATGTGAGAATTACAAAACTCATTGTTACAGGTCAACCCAAGGTTACTTCATCAAATATTTGAGCTTCCTTATTATCTTATCATAAGGGAGTAATGCGGCTACCAATATCAAAGTCAGTGAGATGAAAAGATACAAATAACTATTTTTTGCAACATCAGCAGAATCTGGCCATTTATGTTCCAATCCCAGAATATTTAGTTTTATTAGGCCAATCCATGGAATCTGACCGAAAGCTATTCCAACAATC
>JAKATR010000042.1 GCA_021818675.1 Thermoplasmata archaeon
GTTTTTATCAATAATTTCAGAATTGATCATAACTTAAAAATTTTGATCTATACTTAAGTAAGCGTGTGTAATTTATAATAATGAAGCAGATAATGCGAATAATAATGGTTATTGTCATTGCTGCAGGAATCTCTGTCCCGCTGGCTTATTATGCCATAAATACAAATTCCAATTCTAATACAGTTAATATTGCTTCGTTTATACCTTATAATTCTGAAATAGCCGTACGATTGAACCTTAATGGCAGTTCTTATTATTTTGCAGCTTTAAATGGATCGTATGGAGGAATAGTGCCTCTTTCCACTTCTTCTCTTGATTCTGCAGTTAGTGGAATTTCCACTGGCTCCAATGTTACTGCTGCTCCAAATATTACGATCAATTATTATGAAACCTATGACGGTTTCGATGTATACACAATAACTAACCTGTCCAACGGAAATTTAACATCAAATCTCCAAAATGTATATACTATACAGAATAATCCGCTTGAAATTCTTAAACTCATAGAATTTACGAATTCTACAATTTATTTTACGTCTTTGTCTGCAAATAATATCTTGCTGGGTAACCTCAATTTTATAAATATGTCACTTTCTTTCCACAAAAAAGGCTATTCCTATGCGGGTTTCAATGATCTTTTTCCAGATGAGAACATTTCTTTTGTGATTGGTAATGCCAGCAAGCCCCTTGGATCCATGAATGGTTTCATTAATGATTCCAGTACATACATAAACATGCATGTTAATGCTTCTTCTCTGTTAAATCATACAAAGCAGATACATAGCATTCTTAACTTGACAGGGGTGCCTTCAACGTTCAATATTACAAATACATCCATTTCCATATCACTCAAAATTGGATTGAAGCAATATGACCAGGCCTTCACAATTCTTAAAGACCTCGAAACAATGAAAACCTCAGTTTTGGGTGCATAAATTGTTTCGTTCTTTATCTTTGTTTTTCGAATCATACACGTATTATTTTAAGAATTATTACCGATCAAGAAGTTTTTATATTATGCTAGTAATCACAATACTTGTCTCCCTGCTTCTCACTTATTTTACCTTCACTTATATACCAAAGCTACCATCATTGTTTTCCAATTTTAAAGGATTCTTCAATACACCAGGTTTTTCACAGCGTCTGGTAGGGTTTCTATGGTCTTTTGTCCTTCTTGATCTTCCAGTATTTGCTTCTGTATTCTTCGGTTCTCCTGCTATTTCCAGTGAAATAGAGACCAGGACAGCATTTTACGTCTTCCCCCTTCCAATTCCAAGGTATATCCTGCTTCTTGCAAAGTATTTCGCAGCGGTTTCTGTTACAATAGCAGTAATTATGGTCTATTTAGTTGTACAGGCCATAGTATTTTATATGGTTTTTAATGGGATTTTACTGCAGCCTTTTTTGCTAAGCGTGGGTCTTACCATACTTTTTATCTTTTCAATTGTGGCGGTTACTTTTCTGGTTAGCACCATATTTAACAAAAATACTTATGCTTACATTTCTGTATTTTTGCTCTATTTCCTCATATTCAATGCGTATACCATTATTTCTGAGGTATTATACAAAGTTGTTCCGTATTATCTTCTTAATAACTCCGCATCAATAATAGAGAGAGTCTATCTTAATATATCAACAGGTTTTGGAAGCTTCACCGTAACACCCAATGGAGCAGGAGATTCAGATATTTTAACTTCATCAATCATAATGGTTTTATATACCATCATTTCACTTGCCGGAGCCTTTGTTTTATTTGAAAGAAAGGAGGTTAAATAATGCCTCCCATTGATATAGTGAACCTTACAAAAAAATATGGAAAAATAGAAGCTTTATCTTCATTTAACCTGCAAATAGATAAACCGCAATGTGTGAGCATTCTAGGTCCCAATGGGGCGGGAAAAACCACTCTTCTCAAGGCGCTTACCAACATAATTAAACCAACATCTGGTACAGTGACAATTGACGGTATAACAGTTTCTGAGAACCCCATGCAGGCTTTGCAGGGTGTAGGAACATTGATCGAACAGCCTGAATTTTATCCATATCTTACGGGAAGAGAAATAATAGAATTTGCTGCAAGAGTGAAAGGGGCAACTAGAACCAAAGTAACCGAGGAATTGGGTCACCTGTCAAATCTGCTGTCCTTGGAAGAATATCTGGACAGAAAGACAGGTACCTATTCCAGAGGTATGAAACAGAGAGTCTGCCTTGCTGTAGCACTTGTAATGGAACCAAAAATACTAATTCTGGATGAGCCCACTTTTGGCCTTGATCCAAGAGGAATGAAAGAGGTCAGAGACCTGATTATCAATTTAAAAAAGGAGAGGGATATTATAATACTGATGAGTACACATTTGATTTCCGAAGCCAAGGAGGTCTCTGACAGAGTAATCATCGTGGACAGGGGAAAGAAAATTTACGATACTGCTAATGAGAATAACGATAATATTATGAAGGTAACACTGGAAACTCCTTTAGATATTCATGGTAAGAAAAAAGATCACAAAGATATGCAATTAACTTTCTTGAATGAAACAACCTTACTGGTAACTCTTTCTAATGGTATGGATAATTCAGTTGCAATAGAGAAACTGATCAGTTTTGGTTACCGGGTCAAGTGGGCAGAGCCTTATAATGACATAGAGGAGAAATATTTGCAATCGGTTTCACTCTAGTATTACTCAGCAGAATATACGATTAAATAATTAATTAATAATGAGAAAAATTGACCTTTTATCAATGGAAAGCATCAATGTTCAAAAGGAGAGAAAGATAGTTGTCAAGGCTGGCGGTTCCATACTGAGCCATAGGGAATCTTTCATTAATACAGCAATTTCTCTTAAGTCACTTCTTAGTAAATATGAACGCATATTTGTTGTTGTATCTGCGCCGAATGGCATTACTGATATGATAAGTAAGCTGCTTGAATTTCATGATGAAACTGAAATGTCAATGATCATTAAAAGGATCAGCGAAACTATTGAAGCCTCCGGTTGCTCAAAGGGACAGACTGCTTCTACAATTAGAAACATTATTACATATTCTTCCCTTTTCAAAAAGACGGGTAAAATTTATTACCAGGATCTTGCACTTATTCAGGGTGAATTGTTCAGTTCCAAGAATCTTGAGTCTGTTTTAACTGAAGACGGAACAGATGACATTGGAATCATGGATCCTTCCCAATTTCTCTATTTCAGGAGAAATGCAAGGGGAGAGTGGGAATTTGACGGAATAAAGGCTGAGTATTCATTTAAAAGGGCTCTGAAATTCATGGAGGAATTCAAGATTATAATTGTTCCGGGATTCTATGGAGTAAATGGAAAAGGTAAAATAATTACTATTGGCCGCGGTGGGTCTGATCTCACTGCATCACTCTTATCTATATTATCTGGTGCAGATAAACTGGAATTCTGGAAAGATGTCAATGGGATATATTCAATGGATCCAAGGAAATATACCACGGGGGTCAGAATAGCAGAAATATCCATGCAAAATGCAGCTCTTCTGGATCTTCTTGGTTCACGTATCCTGCAGGAACAATCAATATCCTCACTCATGAATTGCAATGACCTTCCTGAAATTGAGGTGAAATCAGCTGGTTCCAGTTTTAAAGGAACTGTATTGAGGAGCAGAAACACTTTTGATTTCCTTTTAACGACGCTGGATAACGCAAATGTTCGTATATACCTTAAAAAATTCAACCAGACTGATCCCCTTAAACTTCATAGTATATCCAGTTCGCATCACATATCAATAGGGCATAACCTGTTTATGGAGATCAGCAAAGGAAAATTCAAAAGAATGAAAAGTGCTGATTCAACAATTCTTTTAACGAAATTCAACAATTCAATCATATCTATTTTCATAGGAGATTATCTGGGAAGATACTCATATTCGTTCTTTAAGAGATTGAAAATTGCCGTTGTGAAGAATTTTCCTGATTCCCAGATATATTATAGTCAGGAGCTTAACATTATATTTATCCCGGGACCTGCCGAATTTAAGGAGGGAATTTTATCCTGTATTAGAGAAACTGCCCAGGAGGTTATAGAATCGTGGACAAAATGAATGTGGCCCTTCTGGGAGCTACCGGTATTGTAGGCCAAACTTTCATACAGCTTCTTCAACGGAATCCAAAGTTTCTCATTGAGGATGTTTATGGCAGCAATGAAAAAAACGGGAAACTCTATGCTGAAGTAGTTCAATGGAACATGAATGAACCCGTTCCATTGGAAATAGCATCTAAAAAAATTAAGTCGCTTGAGGAATTTGAAAGGTACCGGAATAAATATGATCTGGTGTTTTCAGCTCTTCCATCAGAGGCACATTCCGCTGAGGAAAGAATAGCAGAGTTCCTTCCGGTTATAACAAAATCGTCTTATCATCGTCCCTTAAGTGATGTACCTCTGGTTGTGCCCGAACTTAATATAGATCATGATCGAATTATAGAATATCAGAGAAAGAAAAGAAATTACAAAGGTTTCATTGTTTCAGAACCCAACTGCAGCAGCGTTCCCATAGCTCTTGTTCTGGATGCCCTTCATGAATTCTCCATTGGTGATATACGAGTTGTAACAATGCAGTCTATCAGCGGCGCAGGTATTAATGGAATCTCACCCCTAAAGATAATGGGAAACCTGATCCCAAACATCTCAGGAGAGGCTCATAAGATCAGTACAGAAATACCAAAGATTCTGGGAACAATGGACAAACAATCCACTGTTATAAATCCCAATAAACTTGAAATTTGGGCTCAATGTAATCGGGTTCCGGTTCTAAGAAATCACGTTGAATCTCTGTCAATGAGAATTTCGGGAGGAATTTCACTTGAGCAGGTAAAGAATGCCCTTGAGAAATATAAGGGATCAAGAAATTATACCATTACTAAACCTAGTAACCCAATATTCAGATTAAGTGAAAATGCACTATTTCCACAGCCCATGGATCTTACTTATATGGAAGATGAAATGAGGGTCCTCATTGGTCAGCTATATCTGAAAGATGGTATATTCTCCTGCGTTTGTACCTCATCCAATCTGGTAAGGGGTGCTGCAGGAAACTCAATATTGCATGCTGAAATACTGGAAGGGGAAGGATACATTTCATGACCGTAATAAAGAGAGAAAGGGTAACATCAAGGGCAAATTGTTCTTCGGCAAATATAGGCTCTGGATTCGATGTGGCAGGAATCTGCTTCAATAATTTTTATGATGAAATGACCCTTTCTGTTGAGTATGATCAGGATATTCCTGTTAAAATAGTCCATGATAACAGGGACATTGAAGTTAATAAAAATACGGCAGGTTCAGTTATAAATGAAATTCGAAGCCTTTACAATATTAAGGAAAAAGTCAAGGTTTCGCTTATAAAGGGGATACCTATTGGCCGTGGATTGGGAAGCAGTGCGGCCTCAGCAGCAGCTGCTGCGGTTGCTATGAATGAGATGTTTGGAATTGGCATGAGCAAAACGGAACTTGCATTTTTGTCCGGAAATGCAGAAGTAGTTTCATCAGGTTCTCCTCACTGGGATAATGCATCCGCCTCAGTTTTCGGAAATTGTACATTCAATACATCCATAGATCCTTTTAAGGTATCCAATTTCAAAGTGTCTAGTAAACTTTTTTTCGGGATAATAATGCCAGAGATAATCATTTACAGAAAGACCTTTACAGCCAGATCAATGCTGCCTGAATCCATTCCACTGAAAACTGCCATATCAATGTCCCGTAATATAACCGCATTAATGGAATCACTGAAGAATGGAGATATGAAAATATTAGCTCAGGTTATGAAGAAAGCAATAGTTGACAATTACAGAATAAAGATGTTTCCGTATCTTGACGAGTTACGAAGGATATTCAACAGTGACGTCAACATTGGATGGTCCCTGAGTGGTGCCGGGCCATCTATTCTTATTGCTTCAAACAGTCGGGACGAGTTACTTTCGGGCATGGAACGGGCTTCAGATATATTCAGAGATCTCTCTATTCCTTTGTCGAAAAGGGAGATGCAGATTGGGGATGGTGCAGGCATTGTCAATGTGGGATGAGATAATAAAGAGCAGATTGGATTCAAACGGGTCCTTGAGATTTCCTGTTTATCTGAGCAGCGCGTTCAACCTTCCGGAAGGTGAGAGATACAGATATTCCAGGGAAAATAATCCAACGGTAGAGGAACTGGCCAGAGTTATATCCCTTACTGAAGATTCAGAAAGTACAACGTGTTTTTCTTCCGGTATGGCCGCCATCAGCTCCACATTCATGTCACTTCTGAAACCTGGAACAAAACTTTTGATGGGTAGTGACTGTTTCGCAAGGACTTATAATCTCGCACAGAAGATATTCCGTCAATGGGGCGTTGAGATTTGCTTTACCGATCCTGGTTTGGATAATTTGCTTTCTGTTAATTTTAAACCTGATGTGATATTTACTGAGACTATTTCCAACCCACTGACAAGGTTTTATGATCAGTCTGCTATTCGATCACATTTTGGTGATGAGCCTGTTATAATCGCAGATTCCACACTTTCCACTGCTTTCAATTACAATAGCTTGAATGATGGTGCTGACGTATCTCTGCAAAGTCTCTCTAAATTTGCCTCCGGACACAATGATGCAATCGGCGGATCTGCGTCAGGAAAAACAAAAATAATAGAAGATATAGATCAGATGAGACGCAATTTAGGGGGTTCTATGGATCCTCTTACTGCATTTCTTGTTAAAAGGGGATTGGAAACATTGCCAATCAGAATGGAAAGAATAAACAGGAATGCCTTGGAAATTTCCAGAAGGTTAATGGAGTCGTCAAAGGTTGAGAATGTGCTATATCCAATGCTGGAGATCCATCCTGATTACAGGAATACATCACAAAAACTTAAAGGTGGAGGTGGAATAGTTACTTTCTACCTTAAAGATAAAATACAAAATGTAAAAGAACACCTTAATAAACTAAGGAAAATTCCAAGGGCTAATACCCTGGGTGGAATTGAAACAGGAATATCCCATCCCTTTTCTATGTCACACAGATCATTGTTGTTAGATGAGATGAAAAGACTTGGTATCAATGAAAGAATGTTAAGGTTATCATTGGGAATTGAGGATATTGAATACATATGGGATGATCTCCAACTCATACTCTGATTATTTGAATGATAACGGTTTAAATTGTGAATGCAATGCTGATTAGTGCTTGAAATACTCATAGTTGATGCGGAATTACAGTTAGTTCCGATTGAAATGCATGGAGACAAACAGATCAGAAAACTGGCAGTTGAACGGGGAAAAAGACCTGAAGAACTTCTACTTGATTCTAACTTTATGCATTCAGCGATTGAGAGGTATTTCCCCGGAAGATCAAACAGAATGGGCAGACCTGATATATTTCACATGTTAATGAATGTGGTTTTGGAATCAATCCTTAATAAGGAAGATGATTTGAGACTTAATATTCATACTGTTGAGGGTAAATTCATCAAAGTGAATCCCAGTACCCGGATACCAAAATCATATAACAGATTTGTTGGCTTAATTGAGAAACTTCTGCAAAAGGGTAAAATTGAATCTCCAGACGGTAAAGTACTTATGAATCTTGAGAAAATATCTCTTAATGATTATTTAAATGACGGTGTACATAATATTCTGCTTTCTCCTGATGGGCATCTGATCAAATCATGCGAACTTCCCTTTGATGAAAGGGATACGAGGGTTGTCATTGGAGGATTTTCAGAGGGGAAATTTGCTTCGGATTTTTCAAATATTGAGGAGAAATATTCCATTTTCAAGGAGGAATTAACAATCTGGACGGTTGCTTATGAATGCATAACGAGTTACGAGAGATATTTAAAATTGCAATGATTTTTGGGCAATTTTAACGGTAAAATTATAAACGTAATTTATATCACTGGTTAAGCGGGTGTGGTGTAGCCTGGTAACACGCGAGCTTGCCAAGCTCGTGCCTCGGGTCCAAATCCCGGCACCCGCATATTCGTGAAAACTGCACGTATGCGTTAATTGTGCCCCCTTTTTAATTTGAAATGTTATCTCCTTAATGATGTAATTATACGTAAATAGTTAGAGTATACCATAATTAGATATAACAAACTGTTACAGCTAATTGATAATCCTTTTAAATGGTTAAGTTACCCTCATCCTTTAACAATTGAAATAGAGAATAATCCTTATCCATTGTTATCAACTGATCGCTATATCCCGATCAAGTCAAATAAATTCTTTGAAACGTGATGAAAGAAGCATTGCCTCAGTAATATGATTTCCTATGCTGTATTATTGTTATTAGTATAATATAATTAGTCTAATTGAAATTAGTAATTTATACTTACTGCTAACTGATCTGGTAATGTGTTCATTGGCAGAGATAAAGAATTGAGTTTTCTTAATGAAAAATATGCTGAAAATTCTGGAAATTTTATCCTCATTTACGGGAGACGAAGAATCGGCAAAACAGCACTTGTAAACAGGTTTATAGCTGATAAAAAAGCTGTTTATCTCCTTGCAACTCTGGAAGAAAGAAACCAGATCATAATGAGATTCTCTCTACAAATATCTCAATTCTTCAATGATCAACTCATGTTGGAAAATCCGTTTTCAGATTAGGATTCTTTTTTCAAATATATGATTGAAAAAATAAAATCGTATAATTCTAAGATAATAGTAGTTTTTGATGAAATCACGTATATAATAGAACAGGACAAGTCATTTTTATCGTTGTTACAAAAATATTTCGATCTTTATCTGAAAGATATGAATATAATGTTGATATTAACAGGTTCCTTAATAAACGTGGTTCATAATGACATTCTCAGTTATAAATCACCCATATTTGGAAGAAGAACTGGAAACATAGAGCTTACTGAGTTAAAATTCTATGAAATAAGGAATTTCTTTCCGAAATTGCAAATAGAGTATCTAATACTAATATACGCCATCTATGGTGGGGTGCCATATTATCTCGGGCTTCTTTCTGATGGATCTAAACCTATTGAAAAATTTGTGAACAAAAACAACATCTACTGTTCTGATGTGCAGTTTATCTTAGGGCTGGAACTCCGGGCTCCAGAAAAATATTTTACAATACTAAGATTGATAGCTGAAGGGAAGAATAAGACTTCAGAAATTTCTGGCGCAATGGGTATGAATTCCAATGAAATTTCACCATATATAGATAAACTTCTTACGATGAGAGTAATTTCCAAGGAATTTCCCATTTTCCTGAAGAAAAGAAACACAGGTAGCTATAAAATAACCAGTAATTATTTTAATTTTTATTTCAGGTTTATTCTTGGGAAACTGGATCTTCTGGAAACAGGAAGAGAAAACACATTGCTCAAAATCATTAACAACAGCATTGATATTTATATTTCGAAAATATTTGAAAATATATGTATGGAATTGCTAACTCTTAAGGCCAGGGACATTTTTGATTTTGAACTTATTGAAATAGGAAGATGGTGGAGGAGAAATCCGGGGAAGGATCGTGGAAAGGATATTGAAGAGATTGACATAGTGGGAAGTTATGAAAGAGACGGTCTCCTGTTTGGAGAAGTGAAGTGGAGCAACACAAAGATCTGCATTGATACCTTTATTAGTCTCAAAGCCAAATCATCCATATTTGATTCTGAAAGAAGAGTCTTTGTGATCATATCTAAACCTGGCTTCGAAGATGAATTGATATCCTTTGCTTCTAAGAGTAAAGAAAAGTTGTTTTTAATAGGATTAAATGAGATAAATGATATAATCAATACGTTGAATTAGGATAATATGAATATAGCGTCGCTAATCCCGTGTAATAAAAATGCTTTATGTAGAATTGGAAGGTCCCTTTTTTATTTTCTCCTTTTTCTTATACGAAATTATTTATTCTTTTCTTAGGAACCTCTAAAGTTTGGCATAGCTAATGGAAAGTGTTTGAGTAAATGTTAAATCCGTGAAGAATTTCTTACTATACCTAAAGCATATCAATTACTACACCTTTACAGTATTTACGTTTATTAATGTCCAGGTTTTATGGATGAGGATGTAACAATTAACTCTCTGGCATATCTTTTTTTGTGTAGAAAAGTGATATCATTATTCATTTCAGGCATCACTCCATAGCATGATTTTGAGCAGTAGACTTTAGGCGTATACCCTTTCCCCTTGCGGGGAGCATGTCAAATGAACAAATATGTTCTTACGAACTACCTACTCCAGCCTTCTTATTTTTTATTAAAAATCTTAGCATTTCACTGTGACCAATTTCCCATTGCAGTGCCATAGGAATCTTTCAATGAGAAAGGCCGTTTATCTTCATGCTAGTGAATCTGGAGCTTAAAGCTATCCCCAAACACCTTACGATGACTTTCTTTTATTAAAGAACAAAAGTATTCATTAGTAATGCAAAGAATTATACATTCCACAAATATACTATTATGTGATATTGAAAGATACCCTAAGAAATATAGTTATTGAGCAAAGAACTGAACTTGAGTCTTATGAGTATGGTACGGAGCGTGATGATCTCCAAAGAATTCCAATAGGATTACCTTTTGCGGTTATAATCACAGGGATAAGGAGGTCGGGTAAAAGCACTTTACTGCACCAGCTTTTAAAAAAACTGCCAAATTTTTACTACCTCAATTTTGAGGATACCAGACTTATATCCTTTGAGCCCAGTGATTTTGTAAAACTTGATCAAGTATTTAATGAGGAGTTTGGCTCTTCCGAATTCTATATTCTGGACGAAGTTCAAAATGTCAAAGGATGGGAAATTTTTGTAAGATCCAGATTAGACAGACACAAGAAATTATTCATAACTGGATCAAACGCCTCACTTCTAAGCAAAGAATTAGGAACCAGATTAACTGGAAGGCACATTAATATTGAAATCTTTCCATTCTCATTTCAAGAAGCGTTACGATTTATGGGGCAAGACCCATCTCACAAATCTTTTGAAACATACTTTTATAAAGGCGGATTTCCGGAATACCTTAAATACAATAATTTGGAAATCTTAAGAGAGTTACTTCTGGATATTCTATATAGGGATATAATCTCAAGATACAATATTCGCGAAACAAGAGCCCTTCAGGAAATGACCTTATATTTACTTACCAATATTGGTAAAGAATTTTCATATAACAGTTTAAAGAAGATGTTTGGATTTGGTTCAGTAAATACCCCTATTTCTTTTATTTCATATCTTGAGGATAGTTACCTTCTCTTTACGATATCAAAATTTGATTATTCTTTAAAAAAACAGTTAGTAAATGCAAAAAAAGTATATTCCGTTGATAACGCAATGTCGATTGCGAACTCAGCTTCATTCACGTCTGATAAAGGTAGAATGTTGGAAAATATAGTTTTTTTAGCGCTTCTTAGAACATACAGGGAGATTTATTATTTCAGAGAGAAAGGGGAGTGTGATTTTCTCGTTAAAGTAGATGGAGTGTTAAAAATAGCGATACAGGTTACTTATGAATTAAATGAAGACAACAAACGACGGGAACTTGAAGGGCTTACTGAGGCAATGGAAAAATTAGGTATTGAAGAAGGGTTTATATTGACTTATGGTCAAGAGGATGAGCTTATTTTTGAGGGCAGGACAATAAAAATAAAACCAGCATGGAAGTGGATGTATTATACCAAATGATTACCAAAATAGTAGCTTGTCAGTCTGATATCACCAATGTTTTTTATGTCTGATGTATCTTTTCGTTTGAGTTGCTGACATAAATCACGAAAAGAATTTGACCTGTCCCGACTCCGTTTGCCGGATTGGAACCCTGAGATCTAACAGTACCATGATGAAGATTGGAATTGAAAGTACCGAAATATATCATATTCCATTATACAATCATCTGAGAGCATATGGATTCAATGTACGTATTCTCAATGGTCTTGTGGTGAGAGGCATGAAGAAATCAAGGGTGAGGAAGACAACCAACGATACCATCGATGCGGAATCAATTGCACCATACCTCATGATAAGGGAAGAGAAGGAAACGTTTCCTGTTCCTGACAATTTCAGGAATCTCAGGGAGATCATAACGGCATACAGCATAGTTACCGACAAGATACGAACAACAAGGAACAACCTCATAAGAGCATTGGATTTACTTTTTCCATGTCTGTCCAATGCAATTAATATTGATGTAGATACCGTTAACATGTTGACGGAATATGTAACACCTGAAGATTTCATTTCAGCTGATCCTGCTGAAATTGAGAAATTTTTTTTGGAGAAAATATGATAAGTCTCTCCAGATAATGTTATTTGTGCATAGTTTAATTATAAATTTTCAGATAATGACAAACTTTTAGTAAAAGCTTGTTATTAGATTTATATTGAATGTTGAGTTACTAAAATATGTAATAATATCTCAGCGCGAGCAGATGGAGGAATTGCTCCAGAACGGAAGAATAATAGAGAGAGAAATAGATTTAGATCGTATTAAACAAGAGATAAAATTTCCGAACATTCTTGCCATACTAGGTATTAGAAGATCAGGAAAGTCTGTATTTACTTGGTTGCTGATGAAGGATGAAAAATTCGGGTATATCAATTTCTTTGATGAAAGATTGTCGAAATTCCAGGCTACCGAGTTGTCTTTGGTTATTCAGGCCTTTCTTGAACTCTATAATGGTGTAGATTATTTTGTGTTTGACGAGATACAAAGAATTGAGGGATGGGAAAGATTCATTTCAAGGCTCAGAACATCAAAAAAAATCATTATAACTGGAAGTAACTCAGATCTTCTCAGGGGGAATCTATCATCACTCATCACCGGCAGGCATTTAGATGTGACAATTTTTCCTTTCAGCTTTCGAGAATTCTTAAAAATGAATGATACAGAGATAATTCGAGAATGGTATCTCTATGATGACAAGAGAGCAAGAGTGAAACGGTTGTTTAATAACTTCCTTGTAAAAGGAGGTTTCCCTGAGGTTCAGAACTTGGGTACTAGAATATTACAAGAGATATTCCGGGATATAATTGAAAATGACATAATTTCCCAGCATCAAATTCGAAACAAAGTAGGGATAAGGAATCTATCTCAATACTTGGCATCTAATATTTCAAAGGAAATTTCTTTTGAGAAGATTAAGGGGTTCCTTGACATAAGGAATAGCCACACGGTGGCCAAGTATGTTGGATACCTTGAAGAGTCTTACATGTTTTTTCTATTGAAACGCTTTTCTAACAAACTAAAGGAACAGTTCATTGCGCCCAAGAAGGTCTATGCAATAGATTTGGCACTTGCTAACAGTATATCATTCAGGA
>JAKATR010000007.1:0-9446 GCA_021818675.1 Thermoplasmata archaeon
AAAAATTCCTTTAATCCTCATTTTTAGTTCTTATAAAACCGAAAGGTTTAACTTAATTTTTTAATTCCCTCCTTACAACAAATGTATTTCAAATCAGTGTTTAGAGGGATTTAATGGCTGGAGAAAAGGGACAGAGAAGAGTAAAGGATAAATGGAGAGAGAAGAAGTGGTTCTCAATAATGGCACCAAATCAGCTTGGGGGTAAAGAAATTGCTCTAAGTCCAGCCGTTAATGGCGAGGAACTCGTAGGAAGAAAAGTGGAAGTACCCGTATCAGATTTTACAGGAAATTTCAAGAAATCAAATTCGAAGTTAATCTTCCAGGTCGTTGCATGCACCGGTCTTAAATGTTCATCCAGTTTTGCTGGCCATATTGTGAGTGACGATTATATACGAAGAATGGTCAGAAGAAGAAAAGAGAGACTTGATGTCATTACAGAAATAAAAACCACAGACGGCTTTACCATGGCTCTTAAAACAGTGGCGGTAACTGACAGCAAACTTACAGCTACAAAGAGGGCTGAGCTCAGAGAAGCAATTCTGACTTTTCTCAATGAAAGAACATCTAGCATGAGTTTCTATGAATTCGCAAGGTATGTAATTGGAGAAGAGGTCTATTCAAATATTGTTGACGCGGTTAGAGACATATACCCACTAAAGAAAATTGAAGTAAGGCGCTCAGAGCTTATTAGCTCAGGCAAGGAAGCATATGAGTTCATTGAGCCTACAGACGAACATAAACCACCTGAAGTAGAACCCGCACAATAAAATTTGAGCCGGGGTGGCTTAGTTGGTAGAGCGCCGGACTCATAGGAATACAATTCTGAGAAATCCGGAGGTCTCGGGTTCAATCCCCGATCCCGGCATTTTACATTTTTTTTGTGAAGTTGAATCTTTTTGCATCACCAAAACCATTATTAGAAAAAAATGCTCATATTTTTAATGAAATGTTAAATATATAACTCTCAGTGGAAGGCATCTGTGAATATCCTGTGGTGAGTTAAGACAACCCATTCCATTATAAAAGCGAGTTTGGTACGTGTGTTGATTGTCCATTTCGGAAAAGAGATCATATTCATAAGATTCCAGCTTAAAAGAATAAGTTTAGAATAAAAATCATCTCCAAATTTTCCAGTTAAAATGAATGAGTTTTGTTAATCAACTTCGAAAATGGTTACTCATAGGAATGTTACACTCATTTAATTAGTGACGAAATTGATATAATAGAATCTCGTATATATCTTGCATCATTAATTCCTAATTTTTCATTCACTCGTTAGTTTCTTAAGAGTTTTTCACAGGATGCATCGAATAGTAAGATTATAAACATCATTTCAGATTATTTATTCAGAATATCTTATGAAAACTAATTGATTTATTATAGAAACATTATGCTACTACAAAGAATCATCGTTAAATTAGAACAATGTAATTATTTCTATAATTGGCGTTTTAAAATGAATAAGAATCAGGATAACCTTATTTCCAGTTAGGAAATAAGCATTGTAGAGATTGAGATGAAGTTTCCGAATAAGAGGCAGGTTTTGACCATATTCATTATTTTTATGCTTCTAGGATACGGTATTCTGTTTCTGGCCTCAATATTATAATGTGTTTCCTTTAATTTCATTGAGCACACGAATAAGTGAGAAGAACACAATCTTAGTATGAATTATAAATCGACTTGAGTAAGGCAGTTAGAGCATTGTATAATGATGCCTATGAATTTTAAATCATAATTTTACTTATTTTAATTGTAATTGTTTTAAAGTAACAATTATTGATACCAAAATTTAATATGTAACTTAACATGATATCATAACTGAGTTAAACCTGCTAAAATATACGATCCATGTCTGATAACATATGTTAAATTCATGGGTCTTGTGCATGGGTGAGATAAAATGAATAAAATAATAGAAAAAAGAACGGGAGAGACCGAGGAATTTCAGCCAAGAAAAATAACGGAAGCAATTTTTAAAGCTATGTTATCCGTAGGAAAGGGAAATCTTGATGATGCGGAAATATTGACAAATCAGGTTCTCAATATTCTGAATAAAATTCCCAGAAAAACCACCGTTGAAGATGTTCAGGATATTGTGATTAATGTTCTGATGAATGAAAATCTTCAGGGAAGAACCTTTGCTGACGTTGCAGAGTCTTATATTCTATACAGAGACAACAGAAGAAGGATACGTGAGGAAAAAAAGCGAATTGAAAATAGTCTCAAAAATAGTGTAAGGCAAGAATCAAACAGGAATTCATCGGGTTCCATGGAAACCTTGCAGTTAAACCTTAAAATAATGCCAACTACGGTAACCAACCGCCTTGGTCAGAAAGTTCCAATTGACGTTGGAAAGATACGGGAGGTTGTTTCAGAGGCATGCCGGGGATTGTCAGGTGTTGATCCACTTGTACTTGAAATGGATTCTCAGATCCACTTCTTTGATGGGATCTCCACGCGCAAGATTCAGGAGACGCTCATAAGGGTAGCCAATGAAAAAACATCTGTAAATCAGCCAAACTGGACAATGGTGGCTGCCCGTCTTCTCCTCCACGATCTCTACGGTGAGGCTTCACGAAACAGAAACGAGAACTTTAAGAAATATGGAAATTTCTACAATCTCATTGTCAAACTAACACAAATAGGAAGATATGATCCAAGGGTCCTGAAGGAATATTCTAAGGAGCAGCTTGAGGAACTGGGTGGATACATTAAACCGGAAAGAGATGAACTTTTTACATTTGCAGGAGCAAAACATATCAGCGACCGGTATTGTATAAGGGGTCTGGAAAACGAAGTAATGGAACTACCGCAGGAGACATTCATGGGTATTGCTGCATTTCTAGCCATTGCAGAGAAACCCTCTGAACGTATGAGATGGGCCAGAGAATTTTATGATGTTCTCTCCAACCTGTATATCACCATGGCCACTCCCACACTTGCTAACGCAAGAAGGGTTAATGGCCAGCTCAGTTCATGTTTCATAGATACCCCGGAAGATTCTCTGCAGGGTATTTTCGATGGTCTGAGGACATTTTCCAAAGTATCCCAGAATGGCGGAGGAATGGGGGTTTACATAGGGAAATTAAGAAGCCTCGGAAGTTCAATCAGGGGTTATAAAGGCGCGGGAAGCGGTGTTATTCCATGGGTCAGGTTATATAATGACACTGCTGTTTCAGTGAATCAGCTTGGTCAAAGGGCTGGTGCAGCAAGTATATGGCTCGATATATGGCATAAAGATATCCTGGATTTCCTTGATCTGAAAACAAATAGCGGTGATGATCGAAGAAAAGCTCATGATATATTTCCAAGCATATGCGTTCCAGATAAATTTTACAGGGAACTTGAGGTAGATGGGGACTGGTATCTATTCGATCCCAATGAAATTCGGGAACGGAAAGGTTACAGTCTCGAAGACTTCTATGGGGAAGAATGGGAAAAGAGATATGATGAGCTTGTAGAGGATGATGCTGTATCAAGAAAATCCATTCCAGCGCTGGAAATAATGGCATCCATACTGAAGAGCCTGTACGAAACCGGCGGACCATTCATCTTTAATCGCGATACGGTTAACAGAATGAATCCAAACAAACATGAGGGAATGATATATTCTTCAAATCTTTGCACTGAAATATGTCAGAATATGTCTTCAACAAGGCTCGTTGAAACAAGGATAGAGGGGGATAAGATCGTTGAGATATATTCCCCAGGGGATCTTGTTGTCTGCAATCTTTCTTCAATTAATTTAGGCCGAACAAATTCAATTGAGAAGATCAACGAGGTAGTACCAGTTCAGGTAAGGATGCTTGATAATGTGATTACCATGAATAATCTGCCACTGGATCAGGCAACACGGACAAATATGCGCTACAGGGCAATTGGTGTTGGAATTTCGGGGTATCATCAGTTTCTTGCAGTAAGGGGTATTGAATGGGAATCGGAAGAGCATCTCAAAATTGTAGACGAATTCTTCGAGGAAATTAACTATGTTGCAATAAAAACCTCAATGGAACTGGCTATTGAAAGAGGAGAATATCCTCTATTTAGAGGAAGTGACTGGGATAACGGCGATTACTTTAAACTCAGGAATTATAAATCAGAGCGCTGGGATGAGCTTGCCGAAAAGGTTCATAAGCATGGGGTAAGGAATGGGTACATAATGGCTATCGCACCCACAGGATCAACATCTGTTATCGCTGGTTCAACAGCGGGAATAGACCCAATATTTAAACCTGTGTTTGTTGAAGAAAAGAAAGGATTTATCATTAAACAGGTTGCTCCTGATCTGAATCCACATACACTTCCTTTCTATAAGGGTGCTCATAAGATCGATCAGATGTGGAGTATCAGGGCTGCGGCCATAAGGCAGAGACATCTTGACCAGTCTCAGTCAATGAATATCTACGCTACAGAAGGAATGGATGAACAGGCTTTCCTCAATCTTTATTATGAAGCATGGAGACTGGGAGTTAAGACCGTATACTACTTCAGAAACTTTACCATGGACGAGGATGAACCCGACGGTCCATCCTGTGAGGCATGTCAGGCATAGGTGATAAAATGGATCATAAAAAATTGTTTAACCCGGAAGGAACAAGAGAAAGATCTGAGCAGAGACTTGTTGGGGGTCCATCAACCAACCTGTTGGAATTTGACAATTGCAAATATACATGGGCAGAACCTCTGTATAAGAAAATGAGGAGTTTTTTCTGGATTCCCGATGAGATACCACTTGTGGATGATAAAAAGCAGTATTCCACGCTTACACCCGAAGAGCAGGAAGCTTATAAGAAAACCCTTTCATTTTTAATATTTCTGGATAGTATTCAGATCGATAATTTGGGGGCAGTCGCATCCTATATCACCGCTCCAGAAGTCACTGCATGTCTTAAAGCACAGGCTTTTTTTGAGACGATCCATGCACAGAGTTATGATTATCTTCTCACATCAGTTGTGGATCATATTACCCGGGAAGCGGTATACGATCTGTGGAGAGAGGATGAACATCTGGCGAAAAGGAACAGGTTTATAACAGATCTATATGAGAAATTTATCTCTGAACCAACGCCGCATAATTTCATAATGTCATGTATGGCTGACTTTCTTCTTGAAGGAATATATTTCTACAGTGGTTTCGCATTCTTCTATACACTAGGCCGACAGGACAAGATGGGGGGAACCGTAAGCATGATCAGGCTTATTCAGAGAGATGAGAATACCCATCTTGCCCTTTTCACTCATATTATGAGAACGCTCAGGGAGGAAAACCCTTCATGGTTTGATGAGAGCATGTTATCTGAACTGTCGGAAATGGTGAGAACGGCAGTTGAACATGAAATCAGCTGGGGAAAATATGTTACCAGAAATCAGATTCTGGGTCTCAGCGATCAGGCAATAGAGGCTTATATAAAGTATCTGGGAAATGTTAGAAGTCAGGCCATCGATCTGCCCGAACTGTATCCAGAATTCCGAACAAATCCCTTATCATGGATAGATTCCTATTCTTCTATGAACTCCACAAAAACTGATTTCTTTGAAAGAAGAGTTACCAACTATACCAAAACGGGAACAGGCATAAATCTTGGGAGATTAAAACCTCCACAAAAATAATTTTATTTTATTTGAGACGGCTCAAGATATACTTCTATTAAATTCACACCACTTTTATTTCTGGCCTCTGTAAATATGTCAAGAAATTCTCCCTTACCATTCACAAAATAGTAATTTGCCTTAAAGCTGGAAGCAAGCATCCTGAAATCAGGATTGGTAAACGAAATAAATTCTGGCTTAAATCCCATATCTACCTGTTTCTTTTCGATTAAACTATATCTTCGATCATTGAAAACAATATATACAAAATCAAGCCCCAGGCGATATGCAGTTTCCATCTCCTGAATATTCATTAGGAATCCCCCATCCCCTCCGATTCCTATTACCTCATGGTGAGGAAGTGTTAATTTTGTGGCAATGCAAGCTGGCAGGGAAGCCCCCATGGATGCAAATCCGTTATAAATTATGGTTTTTCCTGCACACTTCGGGTGATACCATCTGGAAACCCATACTTTATGCAAGCCCACGTCTGATATGACCATTGAATTGTCATTGACCTGATCAGTGAGCACCTTCATCACTTCCTTTGGAATTGATTCAAATTCATTTCGGGATGACTGCATCTCCTCAAGTCTTCTATTTCTGATTTTGTCGTGGAGCACAGTATCACCTCTCACATTCACAACATCGGCAAGGTAATCAATAGTACTGCCAATTTCACCCGTTAAATCGAACTCACACTGAAAATGACTGTCCGTCTCGGAAGGATACGTGTTGATGTTCACAATGTGCCTCCCTCTATCTTCATTCCATATTACTGGATCATATTCCACCAGATCAAATCCTATGGCTATGATGTAGTCTGAAGAGTGAAGTGGCCTCATCCCTTCAGGATAAGGCTTTCCTCCAACTGCAAAAAGATTTTTAGGATGATCATATGGAAGAATACCTTTTGCCATAAAGGTAGTTACCAGTGGTATTCCTGTTATGTCTACAAATTTCGCAAGACTGTCCCATGCTTTTCTTCGGATAACTCCATTACCGGCAAGAATGACAGGATTTGATGATGAATTTATGGCATGAGCTGCCTTTTTTATGAGATCTGAAGGTACAGCGGGAAGTTCAGTAGATGTAGGTTTGAGCAAACCGTTGAAATCAGTGTCAACAGCTGCAACATCTTCACTGAGCTGGATATGAGTTGCTCCAGGCTGTTCCTGCATGCTCATATTGAATGCCTTTCGCACAATCTCGGGGATTGTATCAGCCACTATAACCGGAAGGTTATATTTTGTAATTCCTGAAAATAATGCGATGGTGTTTACATTCTGATGCGATTCCTTGTGAAGTCTCTCTCTTGATGCCTGCCCGGTAATGGCAACCAGTGGAACCTTATCCAGATGAGCATTGGCAACCCCTGTGAGAAGATTTGTAGCACCAGGGCCCAGTGTAGATAAGCAAACACCAGGATGTCCCGTTATTCTTCCGTAGGCGTCTGCCATGAATGCAGCGCCCTGCTCATGTCTTGTAAGAATAAATCTGATATTTGATCTGGAAATAGAATCCAAAAGATCTATATTCTCTTCTCCCGGCAGGCCAAAAATGAACTTAACTCTTTCATTTTCCAGCGCTTTAATAAATAGATCGCTAGCCTTCATGATTTATAAATGGAATTGACGCTATTAGTGTTATTCATTTCTGATCCTGAATCCAGACCGTCTTTTTATTGGTAAACTCTAAGAGGCCGTGACGGGAGAGTTCTCGGCCTACACCACTTTTTTTAACACCACCAAATGGAAGTCTGGGATCGGATGCCACAATTTTGTTAACAAATACCATTCCTGACTCTATTCCTGTAATGTATGAATCAGCTTCTTCCGGGTCGCCCCAAATGGATGCGCCCAGACCGAACTCTATTTCGTTGGCGATTCCCAATGCCTCCTCCGGGGTTCTGAATTTTCTCAGCAAAGCTATTGGTCCAAAAACTTCTTCATTGTATGGTGAGTTTAAATCTGCAATTGTTGGAGGAATCATATTCCCGTGATCATCTCCGTAGGAAGTTATCTTTCCAAGGGATTTCAACTGATTAATCTGTTCTCTTAAAATTTCACTTTGTGAATCAGAGGAAACAGGCCCAAGATAGGTTTCTGGATCCATTTGGTTTCCAATCTTTATTCGGGCGAAAGCATTTTCAAGTTCTTTCCTGAAATCATTGTAAATACTCTCATTAACAATAAATCGTTTAGAGGCAATACAGCTCTGACCGTTATTTTGAAGTCTGCCGAGAGCAGCATTATGCGCTGCGAATTTGAGATCTGCTGATTTCAATACTATAAATGGATCTGATCCGCCAAGTTCAAGAACCACTTTCTTGATATTTTTTGCCGATTCCATATATATCTGCCTTCCAACATTTGTAGACCCGGTAAAGGAAACACCATCAGAATATTTAATGAGATCAAGAGCTGATGATCCCTTAACAATAACAGTTTTAAAAAGAGGCGAATCAAAGATTTCTTCTATTTTTTTGCTGGAACCTGATACAATGCTTGCATGTTTCAGCACAATGCTATTTCCGGCAAGCATGGCGGGAATTGCCGCTCTTGAAACCTGCCAGAGTGGATAATTCCATGGCATAATAAGAAATATGACACCGAGAGGCTCAAAGCTGACATAGCTCCTTTTTGCTTCAGTGGATATAACCTCGTCAGATAGGAAATCGTGAGCGTTTGAAATAAAATACTCTATCATCTTAACTGTCTTATCAATCTCAGCGATGCTCTGGGTTATAGATTTTCCCATTTCCATGGACATAAGCTCTGCCAGTTCTTTCTTTGCCTTTAACATATTTGGTATAAGAATGTCCTTCATGTAGGCTATTCTGTTTTCAAGGTCTTTTGCCCATGATTTCTGTTCCTTTTTTGAATTCTTAAAAATATCTTTAGCATTGTTTTCCTCCGTAATCTTAACTTTGCTAACAATTTTCCCATCATAGGGGTTTCTTGTCTCCAATTCCATAGTTTATCATATTAATAAACAATAAATTGTTTTGCATAAAAAATAACAAAAAGCATCAAAACTAGAAAGAGGTCATTTCTTTCTCCTGTAATAAAACACCGCGATTAAAATTGTGGATGTAATTATAGCCGGTACAATAAAGCCTATTAGCTTTCCTTCGGGAATTTGTCCAATGGGCTGAGAAATAGGTGAATAAGTGATATTTATCTCGAGCGCTGACCCGTTTATCTGAAATGACCCTGTTGCATTTGTTGATATTAAATAACCAGAAACGTTCATAATAGAGAATGAGTAGCTTCCATTTGGTAAATAAAACTCAATAGAAACGTTTGAAAGAGCAGTTTTTAAAGAAATATTGTGTACTAAAACACTCCATGATATTCCATGACTGAGACCGGCAGAATCAAATGAAACGCTGTAAGAACTCATTGCAAAGAAAATTGTTGTGTTGGTAAAAGGAGTATTGGCATCTATTGTCCCTGCGCCATTGGCTATGGGCAAAGAGGGGTAATTAGTTCCGATACTGTAGCTATAATTACCAAAAGGGAGATATAACACAAGGGATTGGTGGGTTGTACTATAATTTGTTCCGTCAATCAGGATATACCAGGTGAAGTTAGATGGAGCTAGATGACTGGAGAAATTCTCTGATATAGTGATCTTGCTGAGCTGTAAATTTGCACTCTGACCTTTTCCTATTGAAATATTTGAAGAATACACCATGCCTGAAGAATTATATATTTCATAGGGGAGTGGGGCGGAAATATATGGAAGAGTTAGATTCAGCATCCCTACTGAAAAATTGTAAGTGTTTTGATTTATAACCAATCTTCCGTAATTTATTGGTGCATTAAAATGAAGGAATGATAGATTGGCTG
>JAKATR010000007.1:9719-13191 GCA_021818675.1 Thermoplasmata archaeon
CATATTGTTTGCCGTCAACTAAAAAAAATGGCCCGGAGGTTAAGTCCTTCGCAAAAATGAATGTAGCCTGGTCATATGTTCTCATTCCGCTCCCGTAATTAAACATGAAGTCAATTTCAGGTGAACCTGTTGATGAAGTTGTTGCATTTATTTGAAGGGTTAATTTTGCAGGATAAGTAAGGGAAAACAGATGGTTATATAAATAATAATAGAACTTTGTGGAAGATGCGCTTCCTATTGTACCTGACCCTGAAACGGTGGAATTGTGCATATTTGCTGACCCTGAGGACATGTTCCATATGTTGTCTATAATATAGAACGAATTATCAGTCGTGTTAAAAACTGCAACATCCTGAACCCAATATGCATAGACGTTGCCCCCATCCTTGAAGAAAAGGTTGACATTTAACTGAAATCCCACCTGTTTGTTGCTTTGACCCAGACTCTGATTATAAGTGCTTAGATTGTTGAGAAAAATTGTACCGCGGAATGCCGTCGTATTATAACTGTATGGAACACCTTTTGGGCCTATTCCAAAATCAGCAATTCCCATGGGTGCAGGTTCTTTTTTATAAATTTCATATGGGTTAACAGCCGTCTGCGCAGGCGTAATTACACTCAAATTACCATTTAACGTTTGCCTGAAATTTCTCAAAGAGAAATTTGAGCCAGATATTTCAGAGTGCGAAATTACAGAAGAATCCTTAGGTTGAAAACTATAATTTGGCATGTTCACAATGATCATAGCACTTACTAATAATAAGACAAGAATGATGAAAGCGTAGAATTTCCTATTTCTAACATCATCATGTGAGATGAATAGTTTTCTCATAACTGAATCTTATGGATTCAAGCCTATAAGCCTTTTTATTAAATCTTTACACATCTTTTTATAAGTCCTGGCATTTTAATTAAAACCTTTTCTTCCTGAAATACCAGAGGGCAACAGAAGAGATGGATATTCCCGCTGTGAGAGCATATATATACCAGTAATTCAAAAAAGAAATATGGTCTATTTTGTTTCTGGTAAACTCTATATTAAAGTAATTGCCTGCTCCATTGATTTTAAAGATGACAGAGGCGTTTGATATGATATGGTATCCCTGAATATTTCCAACGTTAAATGTAAATGTTCCATTTGGCAGATAGATTTCAATAGGATCAGGGGAAGAACCGTAATAGGTATTAACTCCCTTAACGGATACGCTCCATGAAGTTCCAGATATCAATCCTAGAGGTTGCAGATTCAATTCAAAGGCTTTTTCAAAGAAATAGAGATCAACTGTCCGATCTGTTCCATTCAAAGCAACGGTTCCATTTTCATTGTAGAAAGGGATCGATTCATTATTATATGAAGCTGAATATGTGTAATTCCCCTGGGGTAAACAGAATTCCAATGATGTGCCACTTGTGTTATATTCAGTTCCATTAATGTCCAAATACCATTTGAAATTCTTATATTCCCTTAGCGGAGGAATGTTTTCTTCAAAGGATAGATTGGTCAACACAAGATACTTACACTGTCCCTTGGACAAAGAAATGTTTGCAGAATAGACGACCCTACTCTGATTCATTATATTGATGTGCTTTACTCCTGGATCATATGGCAAAGTTAAATTCAGCTGACCCATTGTGAAATTATAACGTTTTGCCCCAAGTTCCATCACACCATGTTTGAAGGGGACTCGCAGGTGGAAGAATGACAGGTTCACTGCATTATATAGTTGACCGAGAGTACCATTCCCCTGAACCAGTTGACTTCCAATAATATTACTTTTCAAATGCTTAGATGGTGAAGCAATCACATTACAGGAACCTTCTGCCGTATTTGCTCCAAAGTTATACGCATTGGATACGTACTGGTAATTCCATCCATTCCAGTATTGGAGTTGCATAGTAACATTTGCAGAATTAACATAAATATGATCGCCGGCACAGGGACCTCCCATTATAAGGCTGGCATCATAAAATGTTTTGTTGTTTATTGCATATTGGCAACCATCCACTCTAAAAACCGGATGGTTTACATTTGTGGCAAAAACAAACATGGGCTGATCATAGGTTACATATCCGATTCCCAGATTATACATTAAATCGACCTCAGGAACTCCATTTCCATATGTTGTAACATTCGTCTGCAATGTCAGGTTTAATGGAGTGTGGATCTTAACAGGAAGCGTATCTTCAAAGAAATAAAAGCTAGCAAAAAAGGTATTGGCAACTCCTCCATTGCCCAGAACTGTCTGGCTTGGCATGTTGGCAACACACCCTGTAAAATTCCAAATATTATCAATAAATGTTATAGCATGGCTTATAGTATTTATTTTAACTGCATTTTGAACCCAAAATAAAAACGCATTGCCTCCTGATTTAAAATAGAGGACAACATTCAGTTGAAATGCAAGGCAACTGGAATTACCTCGTGGTCCTAGGTTGGTTACATTCATATTATTCAATGAAATTGTCCCCCTAAATGATGTTGAGTTATAACAATAGGGGATACCGCCCGGGCCTATTCCAAAGTCGGTAATTCCCATGGGTGCTGGTTCACTTTTATAATGCAAATAAGGATTTACTGCTGGCCCAGAATATTTAGGATTTCCCTCTAAGACTCCTTGAATTTTATTGCTCTTTATTGAATGATCCGGCAAGGGTAAATTGCAAACAGAATTCAGTGGAGTCAGGCATATTGAGTTATTTATCTCTACACCAATAACATGTGGAAATAAAAGAGATCCAATAAATATTAATACAGGAATGTAAGTGAGCTTACGCAATATTCTAGGAGAAGAGTCTGGCTTCATGATTTCAAGGGAAGTATTTACGCCCTAATAAAAATTTTATCCTGCTGATTAATAATTTGGGGTAAAATGTAAATTATAATTTGGGAAATTACACCTATTCCTCTAAATAAATTTATTCATTCAATATTTGTTTTAGATCTTCATATGCATTCTCATGGAATCTAATGACATGGCGGATATTAATTGTGGATTTGAGCATGGATGCAGCAGAGTAATGTAAAATAGATTTCCAATATATTCTATTTTATTGACAATATTTTAGATTCTAAGATCCAATGATCTTAACCACAAGGGATATTTGTATTTTTCAAGAAGAAGGATTATTGAATATTTCTGAGATAAATTATTGAACGTAGTATATGTTTCAAATTAGAGAAATAGAAGATCGACACATCTTTCACATGCTGTAGTTAATAACTTTATTCTAAAGCCCGGTATTTTGGTCTAATTTTTTCATAAAATTCTTAAACATTTCATTTATACCCGGCAAGTGAAGAAAATATTGGGTTCGAAGAAGATTGTATTACTACCGCTTATTGCCATTATAATTGTTGGCATTTTGCTGTTCAGTTCTGTAGTCAATCCTTTAAATCAAGGTTATGGTAGAGTTATTTCAAACGAGGGTGTAAATAATGCGCTACAGCTGCAAAACAGTGTGCAATCTGAAT
>JAKATR010000006.1 GCA_021818675.1 Thermoplasmata archaeon
ACGCAGATGCGTAAAAAATTTAAAGGCTGAAAGTATAAGCGATTATGTCAAGTCATCTGAAAATATACTTAATCCTAACATTAGCAGGGTTATTACCCGCATTAATGTCTTTAGCTTATATTTTAAATCCCATTTAAATACAACAGAGTAATCAGTGATTTTATGAGCTACAGAGAGGAAATAGACTCCATTAGTGATCAGTTTTCAATTCAGGAGAAATTCAAAATAACCTTGGATGATTATGATAAAATTCTCATAGCGGGAATGGGAGGTTCTGGAATTGCGGGTTTTTTGTTCAGTGAGATTTATTCTAAAAAACCGGTTATTGTCCTGAATACATATTCATGCCCTGACTTTGTCAATAATAAAACATTATTCATTGCAATAAGTTATTCTGGAAATACTGAGGAAACAATTTCATGTGCCAATGAGGCAAAGAAAAAAGGTGCTAAGATTCTGGCAATAACTTCTGGTGGAAAACTTTCAGAAATTTCAGATCAGTCAGTTATAATACCTTCCGGATACCAGCCAAGATCCTCACTGGGATTTCTTTTGATGCCATTAATTAATACCTTTGCACCTGAACTCAGGAACCATATTGATGAGATAAAAAGGAATATAGAAGAAATAAAGAATAATGAAAATTATATAATTTCAATCTCCAAAAGGATATTGGAGTCTGGAAAGGTGCCATATTTTATCTCATGGAATCCAACTTCAAGCGTTGCATATAGGTGTAAAACTCAATTCAATGAGAATGCTAAAATGCCTGCAAACGCAGGATACCTTTCAGAAATTAACCACAATGAGCTCGTTCCAATGGGGATGAATCATGATATGGATCCGTTTATTTACATAGCCTTTAAAAATAGCTTTTCAAAAAGAAATGATAAAAGGCTGGAGATAACGAAAGAACTTTCATCCAGAAATTTTACAATAATCGAATTGAAAGGAAAGAGTATATTTTCTCAAATAATGTATGGAGTATACTTTGGCGATATATTGAGTTACCAGATTGCTCTGCTAAGGAAAGTTGAGCCAAGAGATGTCTCAATCATTGAGAAATTGAAGCAGGAGCTTTCTTCGTGATGGAATCAATCCTGCTTCCACCAGGTGGCAGAATTGACGCGATCTCATCCCTTTCTCTTCCTAAAATTTCCGAGATCTCCTTTGCTATTTTCTCCCTTTTTGTTTCTCCCGGTGACAGGAATATTAAATCCTTTTCATTCTTGATCTCTGTAATATGGGGGCAAATCATAGGCAATTCTGTATTCTCAAATAGTACAGTTGAAATTTTAAGTTTCAGGGGAAGGTTAAACAGATAATTGCGCTTTCCCTTTACTATCCATGAACCTTTCCTGACAAATTCTCCAGATTCCGGAGTTTTGCTTACCTGGAGGGGCGTTACCCAGTATGCTGAACCCGATGCAAGGTTATTGGACCATGCCCTTGAATTTGAAACTGCAAACTGAGCTGCCTCCAGTATATCTTTCTCCATGTCTGTGTTCTCTTTTTCTATTTTCAGGACAGTGCTGGGGGCGCCGTATAGATCTGCATGTATATAGATATCCTTTTCCGACATGTGCTTTTTAACAACCTTCTCGTTTCCGCTAATATCCTTTCCTGCAACAACGAGATTTCCACTGCTGGTTATAAACCAATGGTACGACTCAAACCACTTCTTTGGCCGGTCTTTTTTCTTTCTCACGTTTTCTTCCAGTTTAACTTTAGATGTCTCCATTATGGCTTTTTTTGCCCCTTCTGCTTTTAGAATATAATCTTTGGATTTGTTAAAGAAATCACTGGCATTTTCCCCTGCAGTGCGGTTTAGTGAGAGTTGAATCTCTTTTTCATCCTTTTTTATGGTTAAAAGTTTCCGGGAAAAGTCTATGTCAAGTATTGAAATTCCCGGCATTATAATCCCTCCTTTTGACAATGTCTTATAATTAGCATTAACGATGCTAAGAATCTTTTCAAATTCTGGAAGGTTAGATATGATAATTTGACCCAATTCCTTGAGATTCCCAGACAGTTCAATGTATTGCTGAACAGTTTTTGTTTGGTTTGCCATTCTTCTCTCTATCTGTGAAATTTGCGGGTCTACTTCCCTGAGTTTTCCCATTTGAAAGGCAAGACCTTCGTTAAAGTCTTCAAATATCCTTGGTGCTTCGTTTATTGATGTGAGCCTTACAGGAGACACCATGTTGTCAGAATCATAATAGAAACCTTTATTGAGAGAAGTTTCCTCAAGAAGTTTATTTATTTCACTGATTACGGCTGGAACTAAGTCAAGAGATTCTTTAGACGGCTGATCCTTATCTATACCTAACCTGAAAGCTACCTCTTCAGCATACTCTCCTCCAAGGTTCATTCTCGTAGCCATTGTTTGAACCAATGACCCTTTACTATGTTCAAAAATGGATTTCAAAGTGCTTAGATCAGATGATAATGGATCCTGAAGAGATGGTGGAATATAGTGTTCTCCTTTGAGAATCTTTCTGTTTTTCCACTCCCGTGGACTGAATGCATAAGTTATGAGACCGTTTTCAAGTATAATCAAATTTCCATCTCTGAATAATTCAAAAACAATCTCCATCCCTGAATACAATGATATTTTACAGACACGATCAAAATTGACCTGCTCAATTGATCTTATTTTTTGCTCCGACAGATTTTTCCTGAGGAACATGGCAAATGAAGATGATTCTTCTGGTCTGTCGGGGTCCATAAATGCTATTCCTGCAGATAATTTGATGTGAAAAGGATATTTCCCATGCTCGGAGGAATATATGATAAAGGTGAATTCATCTTTTCCCGTCTGGTAAATTTTCTTTATAAATGCCCCTGAAAAACGTTCTGAATAAAGTTTGACAAATGCATAGAAATCAATTGAAGATTGCTTATCTTTCATATGCAACACAACATGACTTAATATATAAAAAATACATCTCAGTAAGATAATCTTAGGATGTTTATATGTTCACCTCAAACCAATGAAAATAATGAATTCGATGATTTTGTCAAAACGATGGCGTCTGAATTATCTCTAAGCTTTCTTAAGGAATCTCAGGGAAACGATGTTATATTTTGCCTTTTGGGAGAAAACACACAGCAATTCTTAAAATATATAGTGGAAAACAGTTTAGAGCCTGAAGCAGTTATTCTATTCTCTCCCTCATATTCAAACTCACTGTTCAAGGAATTCTATAGAATTACGTTTCCAGTACTGATTATTTCCAATAGGAACAACCGTGATGAATTGAAAAGCGGGTGGATATACCATGACAATATTGCTGATTCCAAGATGGAAAATGTTTCCGGGGATAGTGAAAATTTATGGATAAGTCGTAAATCACAATGTATTAGTCTTACAAAGAAATTCCTTTCCAATGGTTCCAAAAGTATCTAAAATAGAGTTACAGGTGCGATTCGGCGATCTGGATGCCCTTGGTCATGTTAATAATGCCGCTTATTTGAGTTTCTTTGAGTTGGGAAGAATTGACTTTTTTATGAAATTTTTAACAGGTTTTCATTCTAAGGAGGTAAGTTTTGTGGTTGCACATGCTGAGATTGATTTCAGGATACCAATATACTTTGAAGACCGTCCAAGCATTACAACTGAAATTGAAAGAGTCGGAACAACAAGTATATCCTTTGTTCATAAAATATTGCGGCAAGGGGATGAAGCCATATTATCATCTGGGAAAACCGTTATTGTATGGGTCGATAAGAATGGAAAAAAGAGTGCCATTCCGGATAAAATTAAGACGTTACTGCTTTGATGAATTGATTGCTTCCAGTTGTGATAAGATACAAATCATACCGGAACAAACATGTAAGAAATTATTGCAGGAGTATAAGGGAACAGTGCAATAATATATAGCGAAAGGGTTATTGAAGATGTGAAATAAACACTCCGTGTTAAGGCATAAACTGCTCCGATTATGAGACCCATTGAGAATGTGTCAATGAAAAACAAATAAGAATAGATTCCTGGATAACCCCCTAAATATACAATAAGATAAAGGCCAAAAAACACTGTGTATATTATTGCGCTTATAAATGCGGAAACACCGAGATTTGAAAATTTTGCAAAAGTTTCAATTGTAATTAATCTGAAATTAAACTCCTGAAAACAAACAAGTGTGATTAATGTTGTAAATATGTATGGTATATTGTTTGAACCCGGTATTGTGACCTCTATGACATAAACCCAGATTGCAAATACACTTATGAGAATTAACAATCCTTTAACATTTTTGAAATTATCTAAAATTCGTTCTCTTAAATTGGTAAAGCGAAGGAACACAAAAAGTTCTATCCATGCTAATGCGATATAAAGATAATAAGAATCAGTTGTCAAATACGTTGGATATGAATATAAAATGCTTGTAAAATAAAGCGAAAATATGGATATCTGAAATGCAACAAATATAATCACATTTCTTAAATTATTCCCATTCATATATTCAAGATAACAACATTAAAGAAAACGTTTCTTTTCTTATTTTCGTTCTTCTCCTTCGCTCATCTATAGAGGAAAACTGAATGGTAAAAAGCATATTGCGATAAGTAAAAACATTAAAAAAAAGTTAGAAATACTAAAAACCATCTTATACGATCTTTCATCTCTCTTATTATAGAGAATAATAACAGAAATGAGAATGAAAAGAGCCATTGGGATGCTTATCAGCCTGTAAAATATTCCCAGAACTGGGAAGTTCAAAATCGCTGGAATTATTGTTATAATGAATAGTATTATGGTGTTAACCAGAATCCAAAAAATTGTCCTGTCAACGCCCTGTGTAACCGGCAACATGGGAATCTCTGCTTTTCTATAATCATCAACGTATTTTATTGAGAGACTCCAGAAATGTGTTGGCGTCCACATAAATACCAAAAGTGCTATGAATAATGAGCCATAACTGATTACACCAGAAAAAGCAGCGGAGCCCGCGAGAGCTGGGAGACTCCCGGCAACACCCCCAATGACTATATTCCAATCTGTTCTTCTCTTCAGAAATATAGTATATAGAAATACATAGCTTGCAAATCCAAGCAAAATAAAAATGACTGATACGATATTGAGAAAAAGAACGCCAATGATAATCGATATAACTAGCATTATTAATGCAATTATTGAATATTTTCTCCTGTTTTCTCTAATTGTACCCCTTCTTGAAGATACTCTTTTCATTTCTCCATCTATGTCTATGTCATATACATTGTTAAAAAGAGCTGCTGAAAATGAGGCAAATGTACCCGCAATAAGTAAAGGGACAAGATAAAATAAATGAGACCAGTTTGTGCTTAAACTAAAGAAACCCCCAAGAGCAACCAAATCTACAAGAAAAGCAATCTCAATCTTAACAAGATTATTAATTTTTGAAAATAAATTGGCTTCAGGCAATTATTGCACCTGAAATATCCAAAAGAAATTGATAAAATGAGTTTAAGTTTTGTTGGGAATGTTGTTGAGCAGGATTTACACCACTGCTACAGTTAGGTATGGCTGAAGTATTTGCCGACGACAGGACATTGATTTTTCCAACCATAGTAGTTGCGTGAATTTCACACCAGTATGTCCATGTACCAACCGTATTAAAAACGTAGCTTACTATTACCGTATGACCAATATTCTGAGTCAGTTGTGATGTTGTAATTAGCGTAAGATGAGTACTAGATTCAGATGGCGAGTCAGCAATTGTCAATGTGTGCGGGGCTGTATCATCTTCTATGACAGTGAAAACTATTCGAGTACCTGTAGTTATATTTATTGTAGGATTAACTTGATCTCCCTTGATTCCGTAGTCCCATCCTAATGAATTGGCATAGAGCGTAACATTAACTGTTTTTGTATATGGTGTGTTGGAAGGTTCTACAAGACCACCATTCAGAGTGGTTGGTGCCGATAACATGTAATATAGTCCGCCAAACATCAATATGATAATAACAATTCCGAAAATCATACCTTGTGAAAAAGTTCTTTCCGCCATCTTATTCACCCCCTTCAACCGCTGTTGGCAAATCATATGTATCTTCCAGTGCGTTATTAGTTGAGATTGATGGCTTCCTTGAATAGGTGACGAATATGTTGGCAAGGAAGAATAACTGCGCTACCCCTACTATTACACCACCTAAAATTGCAGTGTCCTGATAAGCCTGAAATCTTGCGAAATATCCTGCAACAAATCTGGGCATTCCATAGAAACCTCCAACTGTCCACCCCATTGACATAATGAAAGAACCTATAGCAGTTAGGGTGAAATGCCAATAAGCCAGTCTTACATTGTATTTTCTTCCATTGGTGAGGGAGGGGAAAAGCATATAAATTGTTGCAAACCCTATTCCTGTAGTTATTCCCAAGAAGATGAAGTGAAAGTGACCGGTAACCCAGTATGTACCGTGCAATAGTTCATTCAATACGAGATTGGATTGAATAACACCTGTAATGCCACCGATGATGAAATCAAATATTCCATTAACCACGAATAACATTGGTACAGTCATTCTAATTTTTGTGGAAGTCCAAAGAGTTGCTATGTAATTAAATACAGTTATTGCTGAAGGTATCACTACAATAAAGGAAGCTGTTGCAAAGAATAGCCCCCATTCGATTCCGAATCCTGAATTGAGAAGGTGATGTCCCCATACCAATTCGCTCAGTGGCATCAAAAGACCCAGAGCTAATACACCTGATGCATAGCTATAAACCTTGTTCCCAGTAAATTTAGGCATTATCTCATAGATAAGTCCGAATTGTGGAAGAACGGCGATATATACGATAGGATGCCCCCATATCCAGAACATTTCTGCAAAAGAAAGCGGAGAACTTGAGGAACTCACAAAGAATACTGGATTGAAGAAGTCATAGAAAGTCATTGCAAGACTAAGCATAAAGAAAGGAGCTGAAGCGATGAGCATGATAAGAGTAAATAAGACTGCCCATGCAAAAAGAGACATTTGTTCGATTTTGATACTGTCATCTCTGTCCATTATTATTATTTTTATTACAACAATGGCCGCAATAACCACACCAACAAATATCATTTCCATACCCAAAACTGCCAGCCAGTTAAATGAGCCAGCGTTATATGGATTCAAATTTATGGAAAGAGGAGGGTAAAAATACCATCTTGTTGATGATCTTGATAGGACGATAAAGATAGCCCCCAGAAGATAAATCCAGTATGCTGCGGATGAGTAGCCACCCATTGAATCTTTTTTAACCTTAAGAAATGATGGCAAAAGATAATATGAAAAACCCAAGGCACTCCCAAGGGCCCACATATATATCATCAGTATTCCATGCTGTGTCGTAAGAACATCATATATGACGGTTCTGTTGAAAAATAGAGTAGGTGTTGGCTCAACAAGACTTACTCGCATTACTAATCCAAACGCTCCAGCGATAAAGAAAAATATGATACTTGTAATGATATATCTTATCCCGATGCTTTTTGAATCGTTCAAAAGGAAAGCGTTAATGCTGAATGCTTTGGTTTTTCCCCCGAATTTATCTCTAAAATAAGAACCAGTATCTACATAATTATTCTTCTCTGCTACAACATCCATTTCACTTTTAGCAGAGTTATACTTATAATAGATGTAAAACAGAATGAGAAATATTACCGATATTGTTAAAGAAACTTCAATAAGATAATCTGTCGTACTCATTACTCAATCACCGAAAAATATCCTCTCATTTTGTAATGGTCATAACCACAATATTCAACACATTCAAAGATAAAGGTACCTGTTTTATCTGGAGTAAACGTTATAGTATTGTTTTGACCGGGCACTGCATAAACCTGGATTCCAAATTGCGGAATAAGTAAATCATGAATAACGGCCTGACCAGTACCTACCGGTAAAGAATCGACCACCATTGTATATGTGTGGTTCACTACGAGGGTAAAATTATCAACGGATTTCACACCGTTAATTTCAAATGACCACGACCACTGGACACCCGTAACCTGAATTATTGTGCCGTTTAAATGCTCCCCGGGCGTTTCTTTTGTTGCTATAGAAAAGCCCTTCATGCCTGTTACATAAAAGTTAAGGCCCATAGATGCAAACAATACTGCGAGAACAGCAATAATCCATATTATTTCCACTTTATACTTTTGATTCATCTGTAATCCTCTCCTTCATAATCTTTGACTCCATGTTTAAAAATCGGATAAAATAAAATTGTGCTTGTAAAAATCCCTGATGCAATTCCCATTGAAATAAAGGCAGCATTAGCATATGATGCGTTAACCGCTTCCTGAGCGGCAAAATAGTTCACAAATTCATAGCTCAATACAAAATATGAAATTATACCTATTATTATAGAAACTATCAAAATTGAGAGAACTATATTTCTCTGCTCTTTCATAGTTCTGCATATTTCCATTTTATTAATATCTTTTTCTAGGTTAATCTTTGTTGGATTGGTATAGAATTCTGTTTCATTTATAAGAAGCGTATTTTAAAGTTTTCAATAATTTTTTATCTAATATCCTGTTCTGAAAAACCTCAATTCTATCATTGACGAGTTCTGCTATTATAACAACTCCCATTATAACAATGGAATCTATGGTGAAAGCAGTGAGCTGATGTTCAATATATGAAAATATTGTTAGAGCTATAGCGGGAGGATGGCTAAATTTTGAAAATGAAATAAAGATGGAAACCAGAATCAGATTAATAAGGAGTGGAATTGGTCCTATACCAATTGTTACGTGTATAACTTCCGTAGTCAGAATTACAAAGGAATATGAAAAAATTATATTTTTCTTATTAGAAAATTTAGATTTTGATTCAACTATAATCAAATAGAGAGAAACAGCATATGGTGAAGCAACAAGGAAAAGATTGTCGAAGGACGATCCAATAACTATAATGCTATAAATGTAAGATATAGAATATAGCTGAGAATCCTTTTCCTTAGTATAAAGTATGAAATATTTGAAAAATTCATATCCACTTATAACGATAAACGAATATATTTTATCATATTTATCTAATTGTCAAAATTATCCAAAATTAGGTATATTAATTGACAAGTGCCTTTCAATGAGATTTCTTTTTTTAAATAAATATTGCATATCGAGTTATAGTCAAATTCATTATTAATGTAGAAAATTCTCTACATTAGATCACCCCATAAATAATAGGGACCTTACAAAAAGCCTAAAAAATCATAGAATTGCTGCCTGAAACAAATTGATTCCCTTTTCAAAATAAGTCCTCCCATTGCATATTTCTGCTTTATCAGTTCTATTATTAATTGATCTTTCACGCATCAATGAAACGTAGCCTTTCAAAAGGCAATTGTGCAGCTTATGTATAGGCATATCAGTGATTAATCAACTGCTGCGGGAGAAAGGAAGCGCCACGAGCCATGAAGGGTGTGCGGTTCCATAACTTCCTATGCTAAATTAATATGAATGTATAGCATAAACTTTTCAAACGTATATGAACAATAGAATCGTGATGAAAATTAGTTCCATTTCAAATGAGATTATACTTGCTGCAGCTGATAAGGAACTTTTGGGCAGGAATTTGAGGGAAGGGATCCTGCACCTGGAGGTAAAAGATGATTTTTACGGTTCAAGTCCAGTCTCAAAGACGTTGTTTCTGGAAACAATGAGCATTTGCACCATAGCAAATTTAGTAGGAAATTATACAGTAAAAACTGCAATTGAGGCCAAATTCATAGATCCCCATAATGTTATTGAGATAGAAAATATTAAGCACTGTCAATATGCAAAGATGATTCGCCCTTGAGTGATGGTCATTTTGATAAACAAAAATGAAGAAAATGTAAAGGAAATATTCAGGAGGATTAGCTCAAAATATGATCTCATAGATTCCATTATGAGTTTTGGAATGGACACCTATTGGCGTAAAAAATTAATTGAAAGCCTGAAGTTAAAAGACGGACAGGATATTCTCGACGTTGGATGCGGTTCCGGTAAAATCTCTTATTCAATTGAAAATACAATCAATGCAAACAACATCTATGCCATGGATATAACCCGGGAAATGTTTCCCTTCAAAAATAGCTCAAAAGTTCAATTTTTAGAGGGTTCGGCAATGAGCATACCCATAAAGGATGATGGTGTTGATCGTGTTGTGTCTGGCTTTCTTACCAGAAATGTACCATCTCTGGAAACTTATTTAGTAGAAGTTTACAGGGTGCTAAAACCGGGAGGAATCTTTTGTAATCTTGATATATATGACCCTCAAAAAAATTTGATTGCCCCACTTTTCAGATTGTACTTTTACAGGATCGTACCGGCATTATTTGATAAAATATCAGGAACCCATTCATATTCATATCTTGCCAGATCTGTCCAGAGCTTTGTCAGTCCTTCATTTGTTCACAATCTTCTTCTAAAAACAGGATTTTCCAAAGTAACGATTAGGCGAATGGCTGGAGGCACTGTATATATCCATACTGCAATTAAATAATAGTGTTCAATACAATACAGGAATGCTTTAATATTAACATTCCATTACAAATCACATGTTAAATGCGGATAAACTAGAAATATTACCGAAGAAATGGTATAATATTATTCCTGATCTTCCTGTACCAATTTCGCCCCCCCGGGATGGAAAAACGGACAGCTCTGCCATAGAGCTTTTAAATAGGATTATACCTAAGGAAGTTTTAAGGCAGGAATTTACTTCATCCAGATTTGAAAGTATTCCTGATGAAGTTCTTGAACAGTATTTGCAGATCGGGAGACCAACTCCCATAATAAGGGCTAAGAATCTTGAGAGACATCTAAAATTTGATGGAAGAATTTTTTTCAAATTTGAGGGAGCTACTGCAACAGGCTCTCATAAAATAAACACTGCGATTCCACAGGCATTCTATGCTGCAAATGAGGGGATAAAAGAGATAACCACGGAAACCGGGGCCGGGCAATGGGGAACTGCCACCGCTTTGGCTGCATCCCTTAATGGTCTGAGATCTAATGTTTTCATGGTAAGAGTCAGTCATAATCAGAAACCACTGAGAAGAACCATTATGAACCTTTATGGAGCTAATGTTTTTTCAAGCCCTTCCTCAAAAACAGAATATGGTAGGCAGATTTTGGAGAAAGACAGGAATCACCCGGGAAGCCTTGGAATAGCAATAAGCGAGGCAGTTCAATATGCCCTTGACAATGACTACAGATATTTACTGGGCAGTGTAATGAACTCTGTTATAACTCATCAGAGTATCATCGGACAGGAAACAAAAGCACAGCTGGAAGACATGGAAATTCATCCTGATGTGCTCATAGGCTGTGTAGGAGGAGGCAGTAATTTTTGTGGTTTCACTTACCCCTTAATTGGTGATAAGAGCATAGAGATGATTGCCTCAGCAGCTACGGAGGTCCCAAAGTTCAGTAAGGGCGAATTTAGATATGACAACATCGATACTGCAGGTATCCTTCCGCAGTTAAAGATGCTGACACTGGGCTCAGATTATGTTCCGGAAGGCATTTATTCTGGGGGGCTCAGATATCATGGCGTGGCGCCTTCGCTTTCTCTCCTCATAAAAAATGGAAGGATAAAAACGTCTGAAGTTACGGAAGATGATAGCAGAGAGGCAATGAGAGTGTTTTCAAAAACACAGGGATTTATTCCAGCTCCTGAGTCGTCACATGCAATTGCTACAGCAATGGAATATGCTTCCAACCCGTCTAACAAAGGAAAGGATATTGTGATAAATGTAAGTGGTCACGGATTGATGGATCTGTCCATATTCGGAGATGTAAAGGCTTGAGGAAAAAACTTGCAGTTTATTTTACATTCCCGTTTCCTGACTATGTCACAATCAAACCGTTCCTTGATTCAGTGAGCAGCGACTCGGTGGACTATGTGGAACTTGGTATTCCTGTAAAAAATCCTTACTACGATGGCCCAAAGATAAGAGCCACTCATGGGTTATCGATGCAGCATTTCAAAATAGATGACATGCAGAAGGAGATTGAAGAGTTAAAAAATAAAGGCGTTAAAACGTATGCTCTCACATACCTCAATTCATTGGAGAAAGATCAGGAATCTGGAATACGAAATCTTAAGGATTCCGGATTTGAGGGTGCCATATTTCCTGATTTGTTAATCGATTACTACGATACAAAGGAGGAAACCCTCAGAATAATGGAACATGAGAAACTTTCATTGATCCCGTTTTTCACCTCGTCCACACCAGATA
>JAKATR010000072.1 GCA_021818675.1 Thermoplasmata archaeon
TTCCGATCTCACAGGGTACCTATGGATACAAGATTTCCGGTTCTACTACGCAATTGCTCAGTTCAAGGGACGGGTCAGTTGTTGTGAACGATTCCAATGTCGTTGTTAATGTGGAATTTTATAGTGCCTCATCTCTTTCAGGCATTATTGCTGAAAATAATGGGACTACAGGAGATTTAACACCAATAAACTCACAAAATACTATTCCTGATAGTACCGGAAGCTTTATAAATCCCGGAAATGGCGTTGTAAATTACTGGCTAAATGGAACACTTCCACTTACTGATGTTAACAGTTCCGCCAATCCGGATGCATATGCTTTGGGCTCACAAGCATTTAGCGTATATCAAACAACTCCATTGACTTATTATATTTATTATCTAATGAAAAGCGATAATTACATCGATCAATATTATGTAGGGTCTTGGAATGTTTATAGTTATATCAGTTCAGTGCCATTGGGCCCAAATATATTGAATACAAACATTACACCAATAGTTGAACAAAGTGGGTCTGCACTAGTTAATGGGTACCATACGGTCAATCTTTCAAGCATAGCGCCATCCAAATCTTTTACCCTCTCAGCCGGAACAACTTATTATATAAATTTCTTTGAAGAAGTTAATATTCCTCCTACTGTTAATTCAAACCTATATAACTATGTCATGACGCGATTGGGTACCAAATCTACGATAATTAATAGTCAGAGTGGACAATGGGGGTATGGACCTACAGAATTAATTGGCACGATCGAAACTACAAACTCTGAATTTTCGGTAGGAGTTGGGAGTTCACAAAGTTTTACAGCATATTACTGGGAACAGGGATGCTATTATAACCGTAATTATGGGTACAGCTATGATAATTTCTCGATAGTTCATGATTATATATCAACAAGTACAGGTAATCCATACGTTTTCGTGGTTGGTTACAGTTTATCTGCTAAAACGCCTTACACTTTTTACTTCAATCAAACCAGTCTAAATTCAACGCAGCAATGGAACGTTTCCATTAATGGTATTTCGAACACAAGTATTGGTGGGAAAACAATTATTTTCAAGTTGCCGGTAGGGGTATATCAGTTTTCCGTTAATTCAAGCAATACTGAATTGGGTAGTCCTTCAATTGGAATCATAAATGTTACAAGTCTCTATCTCCAAAAGAATGTTATGAACGTAACCTTTTCTAAGCCTAGGGGTACTACTCCAGCTTATTATGGAATAACAAAAGAGGCTTGGCAGGCGTTTACAGTCACAAAGCCGAAAACGATATTCAATTATGTTTCATTGTATTTGTTTAATTTTACAACCCCCCCATCATCATATAAATCCGGAGCTTACAATTCAACTATCACGGTTACAGTTGAATCAGAAATTAATGCTACCAAATTTTCAAAATCTTTCAGCATCCAAGATACCGGTTGGACACAGATATTTTTTGGAAATAAGGGTACAAATCTTGGGGTAGGACCGTGGAAAGTCGTTGTGTCAGGAGAAGGGGGTTCCAATAATGTAATCGATTGGGGATTTTCAACGTCAGGAGGTTTTGACAATTATCTGGTGACCGATGCATCAAATCTTTTGACAAGCCAGCTTAACGAAAACAAGACATCAAATGTAACAAGTTTCAGCAGTGGTCTCATAACTCCGGTAACCAATCAGGTTTTCATGTTTCAGGTTGGATATTATAATTTGTCTGTGTCCAATTTTAGGCAAACGAGGAATATAACCTTAAATTACATCGCTTCAGGAGAAATTCTATCCAATGGGTTCACACAATTTACATACCAGGCCGTGTTTGCTATTCAGGACGGGGCTTCACTGGAAGCTTCATCAGGAGTTACATATGCCACGGTAAATCCGTTGCCAATACAATTTACAGGCGCCCTTGGAAATAGTGTTAATCCAACAAGTCTTGCCTTTAGCAGTTATATCTATAACATTGATGCCATAAACGGCATACCTACCAGCATTTCCGGGGATGGAAGCACAATACTAACCATGTCTCTGGCAAATCGTTCAGCCTTAAATTATACCGTGGGTAACAGTTACTATTTTGGTGTAGGAACTCAAACTGAGCTGGTAAAGGTAGTTAATATCACTCTAAATAGTTTTAATTATACCATGACAAGTGATTTTGCTAAATATTGGGAAGATTCATTTTACACCCAGCTTCCGCATGATAAAGGGAGCAGCACCAACTTCAACGTGACAATAAACAAATTTGACTTCTTCAAGGTTACTCTTAGCAATGATAAACTATTCTTTGGAATGACAACTAACGACACAGCGAACGGGATACCTTTGTATTCAATATCCACTCTTTACGAGAATTTCTTGGTAACTCAGGTTTGATTATCTTTGCCTAACACAAAATTAATTTGTTTTATTTATAATAAGGTGTAGAGGATTGCAGTTAAACGCGTCTAACTAAAGGAAACCTATAAATACCGAAAATACGATGAACAAACATGGGTAACGAAGAACAGCAGGAGCAGGAAGAAATAGATACCCTGAAGGAAAACTTACTCAACAATCTGGTAAAATTAAAGCTCCGGATCATAAGAAAATACGATTTACTCCTCTATTACTCTTCATTATCAAACGTAAGGTTATTTCTTGAACAGCTTATTATGCAGGAGAAAGTAGACATAGAGCTCCTGAAAAATGCAGAAACAACATATTTATCAAAACAGGATATTAAAAAAATAAAGAAAAACGATTATGAAGCTCTCGATCACCTCATTCAGACAGATTATGGTAATATCGATCCAAACAACCTTAAGGATATTCTACAATGGGCAGTGAAAACCTGCGATGATCTTCATAAGATACTTGAGATATCATCTCAGGATTATGACGATCCAGAAATAAAGGGCATGCTTATGAGTCTTTCAATGAATGAGTTAAAGAAAAAGACAAACCTTGTAAGAATATATGATGACCTGATCAATCAGAACTATTGGTAAAAATATTAATTTCAAAAGTTAAGGGTATACAACGTTAGAATAGTTTCTAATAATAGATATTGTTGGTACATCTGGTTGATTTTCTTTAGCTCTACTTTACCAGTTCTGATAAATATTTGTGCAGATTTTGCGCACATCTTGGATAGGGTAAGAAATATATACAATCCGAATTTGACTGTTCAATGCAGTTAGGAGAAATTACGAAGAAATGGTTTCCCGTGATCATAGCAGTAATCATTGTTGGTTCTGGATTGGGGATACCTTATGGGCTAGGATTTATTTCACTCACTCATACCACAACAACTCCCTCAGCCAATCTTACAATACCGGCAGGGCAGTTCTATCAGATTTCCAATGAAGATTTCGCACCTCCCGGGCAGGTTGATATATATCTTTCATCATGGTATGGATGCCCCATAGGTGCAGCAGATTCATGGTTTATTTATGATTACTTTTCAAATTTTATAAACATGACTCCTTATGTATTGGCACACGATGTGAATATTCAGAATGGAGCAATTCCAGGTCTTCTTTTCAAAAGCAATATTTCATTTGGCGATAAACCACTCCATACAACCATTGATTTTTATTCATATTATCTTTATAACTTGTACCTGAACAGAACCGCTGCAGGTTTTAATGACCTCACAGGAGGAATTCCCATCCCACAGAATCAATTAGTCTCCACCGGAATATCTGAGTTAAGAACCTCCTCTTTTCCAACTCCAGTGGTTAACACCATCATCAACATAACCACTGTGGATCATATTGAAGGAATGAACAGCCCTTCAGCTTATCTACACCCACCAAATGACAAAATAAACACGGTTATGGTCATAACAGGGGTTTCTGGAACATGGATTCTGAATCTATACATGATAAAACCGCAATCTCTTAATGGCATATCATATCAAAATATGATGGAAAACTATGGAAGCTATTTATCAATTGAAAACGCAACTGGAAATTTTACAAAAGCTCTGGAATATTCTTCTGGCACAGTTCCATGCCCGTAAATCCGCTAAATAACATAGAAGAATGGGTGTGCTTCCCTAACTTCCTTTAAATCTCCGTTGTCTGCGGTTTTCATACGGATACTGATAGGAAAAATATAATAGTGGATCCAGGTATCAATTTTAATGGAGTTATACAGGTATAGTCTAAAAAAAGAAGCCTATGCACAACCATCTAATTTTGATACTTTAATCAAATTTAAAAAAAACTCAACAGATCTCGACGGATCACCGAAGAATTTTCTATTCACCACTCCGTATTGTTTATACGATACCAACGAAATTAATAACGGACTCTGTATTACATACTTCCCCCAATGGAGATCAAAAGTTTCACTTCGTCAAAGTTTAACATTTTATAACAACAAGGAGCAGAAAATAAAGTTAAATGATGAATCAGAAATACCTAGAACTTGGCCAGCGTTTGGGAAATCGGGTGGAATTCCTGAAATTTTAGTTGAGACAAATGATAAAATTGATCTCCATAACTTAGAAGAAATTATGAATGGTGGGGCAGTTGAGCAATGGCATCAGGACGATGTGAAAAATTATGACCTACCATTAAATATAGCAAAGATAATTAGGTCAGCGGTTTCAGCAAACGAAGGTCTTGATTCACATGCTGAGAATAATGATGAAAATACAACTTTTAGAATTACCGCGGGCAACAACATAATAATACATGTTATCAATGAAGAGAAATTTGTTACCTTTTCTGCAGGATATGAATTTAGAGCTTTTGAATTATATATAAAAATATGGGCAGCATATTGGGCTGAGGCTGCAAATCAATCAACTAGATATATATGGTATGAATCAACGGATCCAATTCAAATTTCTCCATGCGATTTCCCACATCGCATATGCTCTAGAGAGTTGTTGTCTCTTTACAGAAACGAAAAGGTTTCGAAAAAAATCAGTGAAATGGAATCACATATGAAAAGCGTGTATTCTGAAATGTTGAATGATAACCAGAGCTGGGCCTATTGGCAAATTTACTATGGCGTAAGTAAATTGATAGAAAGAATAAATAAAATTTCAAATAGCTTTCTCTTTACGCATTCCAAGCGAGTACCGTTGTTATGATTTTATAGGAGAATTTTGAATCTCAATAAAATATATATAACAATTCAATGATACTTCCCTAAATTTATGAATCTATAAGTTCAAATATAATTAGTTTAAACCCAAATAGTAATCCGAAGGGCTTTTAAGTGAAAGGCTGCTTGAATCGTAGAAATTATGGATACAATTTTACTCAAAGAGGTCATACCAATCTCTAAGATTCTGGTTATACTAATTGACTCAAATATTTATTATCCTGCATGATAAGGGTACAATGCATGTTAAAATCCATCATATAAGATCAGAGAATCATGATAAAAGTCAATCAATGTTCAAAGCGTTTGTAGCTTCCGTTGAACCACCTTATATAGGTATACTGATGAAACCATCACCCTATCAATGGGAAGAAATTATGGAAGAAGGTTTTGTCAGACTTTCTTTCACTGAAGAGGATGTTGTGTTCGATCTGAAAGTAAAATATAGAATTGAAGTGGGAGAAAACACCATATTTTTCGTGACAAGCGATCAGATCGAGTTTGAGCAAAGGGTAAAGGAATTTGAAAAACAAGAAAACTGAAAACGAAAAGCTTCCTCCAGCGGTGATTCGCAAGAAAGGCTCAATATTCACGGTATCTGCTTATGGAAAAAATGTTTATGGAGAAAAAATATTAACATTCGAAGGTAAATTTCTCCGACAATGGGTTCCAAGGAGAAGCAAACTGGGTTCCGCACTTTCCAAGGGAAACTTCCCTTTGAAAATAGAACGGAATTGGAAAGTGCTTTACCTTGGGGCATCTACAGGAACCACGGTGAGTCACATTTCTGATATTGTCACCGAAGGTGCCATATTTGCAGTTGAATTTGCTCCTGAACCGTTCCAGAAATTACTCTCCCTCTCAGAGCAGAGGACAAACATTTTTCCCATTCTTGAGGATTCGCGATCCCCGGAAAGATATAGCTTTTTTATAGACCGAAAGATTGATCTGATTTACCAGGATGTTTCCCAGAGAGATCAGCTGGAAATCTTCAAAAGAAACCTTGATACTTTTCAGGATTGGGAGCAGGCAATTCTGGTTCTTAAACTAAGGTCAATCAGTTCAAGGGCAAATCTGTCTGAAACGCTTGATGATGCACTGGAAGGGCTAAGCGATTTCTTTATCAGAAAGAAGATTGATCTTTCTCCAGTTCACAAGAGCCACTATATGATTCTCCTTGAAAGAAAGTAACTTTTTAGAAAGCATGTTAAAAAAACGACATGCAATAAACCTTATGTCAGGCAAACCCATAGAAATGAATCAAATTTTGGGCCAGCAAAAGTTGCATATGTTAAATAATATCTTTATTATTTGGAAAAAGGGTGTTACAAATTCCATCTGATGAGGGCGATTTCAATCTCCAGTTTTTCAAGGATGAATCTTTTGAGAGAAGAAAGTGCATAAAATGCGGTTCTTATTACTGGTCTCAGGACAGAGAAAGAAAGACCTGCGGAGACCCGCCATGCGATGTATATTCATTTATTGGAAACGCAGCTGGTACAAAACCAATGAATGTAAACATGGTGAGGGAAAGTTTCCTTGGTTTCTTCTCGGATACTCATAAGATCATTAAACCATATCCAATCGTTCCAAGATGGAGAGAAGATGTGCTTCTTGTCAATGCATCCATTTATGATTTTCAGCCCCATGTTACCTCTGGTCTGGTAAAACCGCCTGGAAATCCCCTAGTAATGTCGCAACCATGTATCAGGATGGACGATGTGGATTCGGTTGGTTTTACAGGCAGGCACCTTACTTCCTTTGAAATGCTTTGTCATGATTCATTCAATTATCCCGGGAATCATGTTTACTGGAAAAATGAAACGGTTTCATACTGCTACAATTTCTTCACCAGAGCAATTGGGATAGACGGAAAGCAGATATCCTTCAAGGAAAAGCCATGGAGCGGCGGCGGAAATGCCGGAGCGGCTCTGGAGGTTTTTGTTAAGGGTCTCGAACTGGCAACACTGGTTTTCATGGATCTCAAATCCGATCCTGAAGGGCAATTTGAGATCGATGGGGAAAAATATTCGAAAATGCCGCTGGAAGTTGTAGATACCGGATATGGGCTGGAGAGGATCGCATGGGTTACAATGGGCAGTTCTACAGTGTATGATGCGGTTTTCCCTGAGGTAATAAAATTTGTGAAGGACCATTCAGGGGTGAATTTTGCTGACTCCGATGAAATGGCAAAGGTCACAATTAACGGAGTAAGTGAAAGTTACCTATCCCAATCATCTGATTCCGATGAACTGATCAGATATCTGAGAAATGCGTATATTATCAGTGACCACTCCAGATCGCTGGTGCATCTACTCAAGGATTATGTGATTCCAAGCAACGTGAAGGTCGGATATCTGGAAAGAATGCTTTTAAGAAGGATTTTCAGGGCGGCAGACATTATCAATTTCACCGGAAATATTCTGGATATCATGAAAATGCACATTCAGGCACTTTCCGGAATCATTGAAGATTTCCCATACAAATTTGCAGAGGAAATTATTACCGGTGAAAGAGAGAAGTTCCAGAAGAACATTGTGGAAGGAAAGGCAGAAGTTCTCCGGTTATTGAAGAGAAAGAAAAGTATTGGCAATGAAGATCTCCAGCTGCTTTACGATTCATCAGGTATGCCTCCGGATCTGGTCAGAGAAATTGCGAATTCTGAACATGTTGTTATAGAAATACCCAAAGATTTCCATTCCCTTATTGCAGCAAGGCACAAGATAGTGCAAAAAACAGGTGATAATAACATTGAAATATATCCTGAAATAAAGACCAGACCATTGTATTATGACGACACCCATATTTACGATTTCAATGCTCTTGTCCTCTTCTCTAACAAAAATAAGATAATACCCAATCAGACAGCTTTCTACCCAACAGGAGGAGGACAGCCCAATGATCTTGGTTATTTTGTGTATAAGGGTAAAAATGTGCAGGTAACCAATGTTGAAAAAAAGGTAGAATCCATAGTTCACACTCTTGAGACTCCCATAGAAAAGGGTTCAAGGATCATTGGACATATTGACGTCGAAAGAAGAAGGAGACTGATGGTTCATCACAGTTCAACCCATCTTATCCTCGGAGTTATGAGATCATATCTGGGAGAGCAGGTCTGGCAGGCTGGAGCTCAGAAAGGTGTGGAAAGCTCAAGGATTGATATATCTTATAATCGAAAGCTTACGGAGGAAGATGTGCGGGAGATTGAGAGGCGCTGCCTGCTAGCAATAATGGAAAACAGGAAGATCAAAGCGTCATTTATGGACTGGAATAAAGCCACCGAAAAATATGGATTCAGGCTCTTTGAGGGAGGCGTTCCCTTAAGTTCCAAACTCAGGGTTGTGGAAATAGAAGGCGTTGACATCGAGGGATGTGGCGGAACCCACCTGTCAAATACCGGAGAGATCGGCATAATTAAAATAATTTCTGCCGAAAGTATTCAGGAAGGTATTCAGAGGATAATATTCTGTGCGGGAAAATCGGCTCTTGATTATATCCAGGCAAATTATTCACAGTTGAATCAGATCAGGAAGGACACAAGGATCACCTCTGAGGATGTTTCAAACGGCGTTCAAAAGTTAACTCAGGAAAATGTAGATCTGAGAAAGAGGCTTGAACTGTATATAAAAACACAGGCTGAATCATTGTATGCATCATCGCAGGAAACCACAATAGGCCAGCACAGGTGGAACCTCATACATGGAAACATTGATCAGGATGTTTATCAGTTCCTGATAAAATATATTATGAGTAAAAATACGAATTTTATCATACTGAACGAAGAGGATTTAACTATATCAGTAATTTGCAGGGAGCCATCAATCTCAAAGGAACTTCTGGATAGTATTCCTCATAATTCTATTGTCAAGCCTTCAAGATTTATAAAGATTGAATTAAGCAGGGATCAGTTTTCAGAATATTTGAAAATACTGAAATAGCTCAATGAAAGATTAATAAACATAAATTTAAATACCGCTTTCTGGAAACAGTAAATGAGTCTTAGCAGCAGGGAAAAAGATAGGATTAAGAACATAGCAGAGAACATCTTTGGCAAGATTGACATCAAGGAAGAAGGTGACATTCTTTTCCTGAAGCTAGCTCCAGACATCAACAATGAGCTGTTTTTTGATAAGTTTTACGATTCTATAAAAAACTCAGGTTATATATGTTTCATGAGTGAGGAGAATGAAATCGGCGTAATGAGAAGGGATAAGCGGGTAAACAATAATGTAAAGCTCCTGCTTCTCATCCTGACCATTCTAAGTATCATATATGCAGGATTTGAATATTCTTCATCATATTATTCAGGGTCAACAAACAGCGAAGCCCTCTTCGCATCAATTATCTATTTTGCAATACCAATTTTTACAATATTCTTTGTTCGGGAAATCCCAAAGGTACTCGTGCATAGAAGATCCGGAATTCCCTATTCCATCCCAATTTTTGTTCCAAATCCCATATCAATGGGCACAATGGGCCTGATCAATGCTCCTGAAGTTCCATACAAAAACAGGAATGATATGATTGTTTCAAGCTCCCTTTCCCTGATTTTTGGTTTTGTCGCCGCTATGATTTTTTATATTGCAGGCATTGAAGATGTATCCTATGCAATACCGGTAATAACCTCGGTAAATATTCCCGCTCATACCATATCTTCCCCTTTGCTCTTTCAGTTAATCATATTACGATACCTTCCAATACAGGGTAACCTTGATCCCCTGGCATACGCAGGCTGGGTAGGCATGATATTCACCTCTTTCAACGCCTTTCCCATTGGATTTTTGGATGGGGGGGTCATAATGGCAATCAACAACCAGAAGCTGAAGAGGGATATCTCCTATATTTCTTTATTTGCCATGGTTGTATTTTCCTTAACTTTCCCATCATGGCTTATTCTTCCAGTTTTCATTCTCCTCATGGGTGTCAATGCACCCATGTCACTTAATCATCTTCAGGCAGTTCGAACTCATTCAAAAGCACTGGCTGTATCGGTTATATTCATCCTGTTTATCGGAATAGTTCCATACCCATTTCACACCACACAAAGTTCATTCACAATGACGGTTCCAGACAATTCCGGTTTAATTCTTAATAATACATCATCCAGAGTAATGGGCGGTTCCGCTACGTTTACCTTCGATGTTGAAAATACGGGGCCAACACCAATCGAACCCGCATTTTCAATCAGTCCCAGCACGCCATTCAACGTTACTGGATATAAAACAACGCTTTCCCCGGGGGCACAGGAATTTTTCTCCATAACGATCGATTCGTCCTCTGTTAATAACCTTGGGATAAACACATATGAGGTTTCCGTAACGACAGGGCAGTTCACAAGAACAACATCCATCCAGATATACAAGCTGGCTCTTTCTCACACAATGAGCTTCAATTCAACCAATCCTTACGTTTTTAAATCAACAGGAAGCAATTCGGCAAATCTGACATTATATTCATTAAAAAACCAGAGTATTGCCATATACTTCATAGGGCCCAGCAATATGTCATACATGGCAAGCGTTCACGGAAATAATGTAAAGGGTACCGGTACTTTTCTCCTGACCGTAAGCGGAACACAGATAACGGGAGGGAGCACAGAAAGTATTATAATCAATCCACTAAGAGGGATTGGCTCATTTCAGGTCATAGCCGTGAATCAGACATGGTCTGGAGCGGTTGCTTTTATTGAAACGGGAAGCTAAACATGGAAGATACAATGGATATCTAATTTAATTGAGCAGTATTTCAGGCTCATGCTTTAATAGTGTCCTCAAATATTCTTCCCCATGCTATTTGGGTTTGTCATCAATCCTTATGCAGGATCAGGATTAAATTACAGGATGAAAGGCTCCGATTCAATCAATGATGTAAATGTAAACACAACTTACTCAATTAACCGGGCTCGTTCATTCCTCCTTGACCTTGAGGAAGGGATGAAATTTTATGTCCCGTCAGGTGAGATGGGGGAGAATGTCATAAAGGAAACTGACAAATTGTTATATGAGGTTATTACAAATCCACATCCTCCTTTTTCGTGTGATGACACCATTGAATTTGTAAAGAAAGTGTCAGCATTTTGTGATCTCATAATATTTGTAGGAGGAGATGGTACCGCCAGAGATGTTGTGAACGGAAACAGTGAGGGCAAACCTATAATGGGAATTCCTGCCGGAATGAAGATGTACAGTTCAGTTTTCGCATCGACACCTGAGGCAGCTGCATCCATAATTAACAGAATCTACAGGACAGGAGATATGAAAATCCAGAAAGGAGAGGTAATTGATCTCAATGAAAATATGTTCCAGGAAGGTACGCTGGATGTAAAAAAATATGCAGAAGTAGCCATCCCACTTGCTGATGAAGTTGTAAGAGATCCCAAAAATGTCTATGTATCTCAGGATGCAGATATGATAGCAGAATATATTCTGGATATCATGGATGACTCATACTATATTGTTGGAACAGGAACAACCTGCAAGATGATTCTGCAAAAACTTGGATTTTTAACAAATCCTCTTGGCGTTGATCTTATTAAAGATAAGAAACTCATTGCTTCTGATATTTACCCGGAAGATATTAACAGATATTGTACCGGTGGTAGAATTAAGCTGATTCTTACACCAACAGGGGGACAGGGATACATTCTGGGAAGAGGAAACCGGCAGATTAACATGGATCTCCTTAAATTGGTAAAAAAAGAAGATCTCATTGTAATAGCATCACCGGAAAAGGCACACGATCTCAAGGGTCTTAGAGTGGATTTGGATGGCTTCTCAGAATACTTTCAATCAAACTATATTCGTGTAATTGTGGGATATTCCGACTTCAAAATTATGAAAATCCGCTCCTCATAATGATAGCGAAAAACGTTAAATCTTTGATTTACTACTTGTTTATTGGCAGAACGACGAAAAAGGACATTTGCAGAC